>JASHRP010000688.1 GCA_030037375.1 Bryobacteraceae bacterium
TCCCCCCGCGCGGTCCGATGCGGACGTACGCGGTACCGCTGTCGCTGACCTGAGCTTTGCCTCGGCCGGCCGGAAGCTCAGATTGCTTGCCCATGTGTCCGATCGCCCCTTCGCTGCGCGTGTTGATGAAGTAGTAGCCCAGCGTCGGATCGACGCTCGCTCCGCCCCAATTTGCGCCGCCATTGCTGGCGGGGAACACAATCGTCTGTTTCGTCCCCATCGGCGTGAACACACCCTCGTTATGCGTGCCGCCATTCGCATCGAACAATGCCTCGCAATATTGTTGTTGCTCCGGCGTCACCTTCGCGATCTCGTCGCGCGTCATGCCCTGCCGCGTCAACGCGGGAGGCTTCACCGGGACCGGCTGCGTCGGCGAATACCACTCGCCTGGAACATCGCCTTTCGGAACCGGTTTCTCCTCGATGTCATAGATCGGCTTTCCATTGCGCCGGTCGAACATGAAAACGAACCCGGTCTTGTTCGACAGAACCACCGCCGGGATTCGAGTCCCGTTGCGCACCACGTCGGTCAGCATCGCAGGCCCCGGAGCGTCGTAATCGAAGACGTCGTGATGGATGGTCTGGAAATACCATTTCATCTTGCCGGTCGCCGCGTCGATCGCCACCAGCGAATTCCCGAACAGATTGTTGCCCGGCCGGTCGCCGCCGTACAGATCCGCCGACGGCGAATCGAACGTCACGAATATGGTGCCGCTCTGCGCATCCACGCTGAACGTGGTCCATGCGTTGGTGCCGGAGCGATTCTTCCATCCATCGTCGAGCCACGTCTCGTGACCCTTCTCGCCTGGCTCAGGTATCGAATGAAACGTCCACACCAGTTTGCCGGTCTTCACGTCCCACGCCCGCAAATCGCCGCGCGGGCCCAATCCCGGACTGTCGATCGTGTGCGAGCCCGTCAGGACCAGGTCCTTGTAAATCACCGGCGCGGCCGAAAGCCCATAGTGCTCCTGCGGACGATCGTTCATCATCCCGATTTTCATGTCGATCTGGCCGTTCGTTCCGAAGCCCGCAATCGGCTTCCCGATCTTCGCGTCGACCGCGATCAAGAACCCGTCGGCCGTGCCGAACAAAAGCTCCGGCGGATTCCCTCCGCCGCCCGGCCAGTACGCGATGCCGCGCGGAGGACGGCCCGCATGCCCGTGGTTGTAAACCCAGACCTCTTTGCCCGTCTCCGGCTCGAGCGCGACCAGCTTTTGAGATGTCGTCAAAACATACAGCACCCCGTTCACTACGAGCGGCGTCGTCTGCGACCCCCCGCCGGCTCCCTTCTTGCTGTCCCCCGAGCGGCTGCTGTAGCTCCACGCCTGGGTTATCTTGCTCACGTTGCTCGTATCGATTTGCTTGAGAGTCGAATAGCGCCGGTTCTCCACGCTTCCATTGGGATCGGTGCCGCCGTAGGAGCGCCAATCATTCTGAGCCTGCGCGAGTGATGCGGCCAGCGACGCCGCGGCCAGAGCGAGCCAAAAACTTCGCATGCGATTCATGATAGTGCAACGCGAGCGTGAACGGAACCGGCCCATGTGGCGAACCACACGCGGTGCCTCTCGCATTTGGACGCATCACCGGCGCGCGGCTGCATGATAGCCTTATACAACGGTGCGCCAGTTATTAGGGGTAGCTCTGCTGGTGTCCATTCGCGTCAGTGCGCAGAGTCCCGAGGATGCGATGGATTTGCTCCGGAAGGCGCGATCTAATGCAGAGAGCACAAGGACTTGGCGTGCCGAATTTATCGTTAGGGGTCAAATTTCCGGCGGGGGCATGAACCTGCAAGAGGAGGTTCAAACCAAAATCGCCGTACAGGCTCCTCTCAAGCTGAGTTCGCAGAATAGCGGTGACGACAGAGGAATATGGGTCTGCGACGGAGTCGATGCTTTCTATTCGGGCGACGGGCACAGCTACTACCGCAAAAGTTTCAGGTTGCAGTTTTCCGCTGAGCAAGTTCTACAAAGAGTTTTACAAATTGGAGGATGATCCGGAGACGGCCTCAGTCGTGGGACATGATCACGTTCGACTCGCGGACGGAGACCGGGAATGTGTGTTGGTGCGCGCTGAGTGGAAAAGCGGCACTGGAAACGCTGTCCGTACTATGTGCATCGATCCCACTTCGGCGTTAATTCTGCGAGACGCTTTAGAAGGCGAGAACGAGAAAACTGGCGTACGAACTGTCACGATAACTGAGTTCACCAGCTTCGAAAGCAATCCAACGTTTGCGCCGGATACCTTCAAGTTCTCCGTTCCGCCCGGAGCCGTTGAGGCTTCGCCTCCCCAGTAGGTCTGCGGCCGCGCTGTTCTGTTGACCGCCTGAGCCTGCCGTCACATACTTGGTAAGGTATGGCTTCCGAAATCCCTGAGCAATATCCACCTTCCAGGAGCGCCGAGCCGGTCGAAGCGTTCTTCGACTTGGTCCGCCGGCGCCGCAGCATTCGCACCGGATTCCTGAAAGACAAGCCGGTCCCGGATGAATTGATCGAAAAAATCCTGGAAGCTGGGCGATGGGCTCCTTCGGCGGGAAACTCGCAGCCCTGGGAATTCATCGTCATCCGAAATCCGGAAACTCGCGAAAAGATCGTCGAGATCTTCAAGGCGCAAATGCGCGACAAGATCGAAATCGAGGAAGTGACGCGTGGCCAGCGCCGCCGCGTAAACGCTGGTGTAGACTTCCGCCATGCGCCCGTTCATGTCTTGGTGCTCGGCGATCCGCGCACCAACGACGCCTATCCCATGCGCACAAAATTGGACAAATGGGAAGCGCATTACTTCAGCAGCCTGGCGAATTGCGTCTTGCAGATTCTTCTCGCCGCTGAGGTGCTGGGGCTCGGCTCCATGTACATCAGCGATGTCGCGTCTCCCTATTTCAGCGTCATGCTCAAGCACCTCTTGGGCATTCCGGAGCCGCTGCAGATCTATCATCTGCTTCCCATTGGCTTCGTGAAGCCAAGTCCTACGATTCATCACCCCCGCCGCCCGCTCGAAGAAATGCTTCACCATGAGCGGTACGACTGTTCCAAATTCCGCACCGAAGCCCAGCTTCAGGAGTTCATGCAAACCATGTCCATTCGCGGCGCGGACTATCGCTTCTGAGGAACTCGCGCAAAACGGAGCGCGGCGCGAAGCAGTTCCTGACTCGTTGGGTGGTGCGCGCCGCACCCTTTGCGCTTCTAACCAGTCGCATTACCGCTCGAGCGGATCCACGCCAAATACAAATTCCTCCACCGGCGTTCCGCCGATGAGGTGTTCCTGCACGATGCGTTCGACCACCTCCGGTGTGACCGAGTGGTACCAGACGCCGTCGGGATACACCACCGCTATCGGGCCCTGTTCGCAAACCTTCAGGCAATTGGCTTTGGTCCGATAGACGCAGTTGTCGCCCTCGTGAAGCCCCACTTGGACCAGCCGCTTCTTCAAATATTCCCAGGATGGATTGCTCACTTCATGCGGAGCGCACTTCGGTTTCGATTGTTCCGCGCAAAGAAAGATGTGGCGCTTGAGATGCCCGATTCCAAGTGAGCGCGCTTTCTCCACCAGGTGCTGCAGTTCATCCGAATTCATTCGATCCTCTTTTCTTTAGCATCGCATCCCCAATCTCCTTCCGAAAGTTTGCGCAGGCATGAGCGGGTGTAGAATAGTCAGCGGTTTTGTACAGGGAGGCTTTTCATGCTCAATAAGTCCAAGCTCGCTTTCCAAGTATTCTTTGGAGCCGCGCTGATCGCGGGAACCGCAGGCTGGGTCCTGTCTCAAACGCCCGCGCCGGCGCCTTCGCCCGCACCCGCGGCCCAGAAGGGGCCGTTTCCCGCCGATCCCAACGCGCGCCCCAATGCCGTCGAACACATCAAGGTTCATAGCAAAGCGCTCGAAGGCAATCTGCTCGGCGATTCGCCGGATCGCGACGTCTTCGTCTACCTTCCTCCCAGCTACACCACCAACAAGAATCGGCGCTATCCGGTGGTGTACGAGCTGCACGGCTATGGCCTCAACGCCGAACAATATTTGCCAGCCTTCGGCATCCCGTCTATAGTCGACAAAGACGTTGCCGCGGGCACCGCCAAGGAAATGATCCTGGTGAATCCGGATTCGTTCAATAAGTACAACGGCGCGATGTATTCGTCTTCGCCCACCAACGGCGATTGGGAAACCTTCATCACCAAGGAACTGGTCGCCTACATCGATTCGCATTACCGCACCATCGCCACTCGTGACAGCCGAGGTTTGATGGGCCACTCCATGGGCGGCTACGGCACCTTCCGGCTCGCGATGAAGTATCCGGAAGTTTACTCGAGTATCTATGCGATGAGCTCCTGCTGCCTGATGAACAATCCACAGCCGCCGGGCGCGGGCCGCGGACCGGCGGGCGCAGGAAAACAAGGCGACGCAAAACAGGGCGATGGCAAGCAGGGCGCGCCGAAGCAATTTGCAGCAAAAGGCACGGACGGCAAGGGAGCCGCTAAAGGCGGCCGCGGCGGCGGTTTCGGCAACGTTCAGTTCGCCGAGGCTGCGGCATGGAGCCCGAACCCCGGTAAAGCTCCGCTGTTCTTCGACCTTCCCAATGACAACGGCCAGTTCAACGCCGAGGCCGCCGCGGAGTGGGTTGCGAACTCGCCCCTCGCCTTTGCCGCCCAGTATCTCCCTGCCTTGCGGAGCTTCAAGGCCATTGCTATGGACGTGGGCTTGCAAGATGGACTCGCCGGCTCGAACATGCAGATGGACGCGCTGCTAACCCA
>JASHRP010000009.1 GCA_030037375.1 Bryobacteraceae bacterium
ATGTTCGCATCGTGGAAGGTTGCTCAGAGACGTGAGTATTAGAGGAGTATGGGCCCGAGCCGAGGAGCGGCGGCGATACTGGCAGACCGTGCCGATGCCGGCCTTGGCTTCGCTCGGCGTGGCAAGCTTCTTCACGTTCTTCTCCGCCGGACTGGCTAACGACCTAAGCAGCAGTTTTCGATTTCCATGGTGGTGGATGCTCACATGGGCGGGATGTTTCGGAGCAGGAATGGCCGTATCTTTCGCTGCCATTCTCCGAAATCCCAGGTCCCGTTATGTAACGGTTCCCGCCCTGGTTCTTGTGATGATCGCGATGAGGAAACTCCGGCTTGGCCTTCCCGCGAACGATATCCTCACCGGGCCGGGCTTCGATGCCATCCGCCGGCGGACTGCGATAGACGCGTTGATTTTCGTCTTCGCACCAACCATGGCGTGGATGACGTTCATCATCTTTGCAGGGACGCAAGGGATCAAGCACATTAAGGAGCGAACAGAATTGGAGCTGGCGGAGCAACTGCAGCAAACGCTCGCGCCCTCGCTTTCGGAGCGCTACGCAGGCTACGAGATCCACGGAAGATCCGCGCCAAGCAGTCAGATGGGCGGGGATCTTCTCGACGTCGTCAGTCACGATGGAGCTCTGGCGTGCTACATCGGCGACGTCGCGGGTCACGGGATCCAAGCGGGCGTGTTCATGGGAATGGTGAAGAGCAGCGCTCGTACGGCTTTGCTGAGGCCCGCGCCATTAAACCGGCTATTGTCCGATTTGAACCAGGTTCTTTACGAGGTGAAGGCGGGGTCAGCCACTTACGTCACGTTTGCGTGTGTCCGCTGCGGCGAAGGCGGCAGAGTCGAATACTCTCTTGCGGGTAACGGCCCGATTCTGCACTACCATGCCAGCTCGAAGTCAGTGTCGCAAGTTGGCATGGAACAGTTTCCTCTGGGGCTGTTCGCGGGCGCGAGCTTTGAAAGCGGCATTGCGCAAATGGAGCCGGGGGACATCCTAGCTCTGTTGACCGACGGCCTTCCGGAAGTGACCGATGCCAAAGACGACCAATACGGGCTGGAGCGAATCGGCAAATTCGTGGCTGAGAATGCTCGCGGTGGTTTGAAGGACCTGACCGAGAAGCTGTTCGTGGAAGTCCGGCGGCATGGCCGGCAAAACGACGATGAGACTCTAGTGCTGGTGCGCGCCAACGCTTAGATCATTCGAGCCCGGCCTGTTTCAAGAAGTCCGCCGCGACCTGCGCCACGGACCGGTGCTCGCCATCGACCTCATAATTGAGTTGCTGCATCCGGTGATTGTCGAGCTTGCCCGATAAAGCGGTCAATGCTTCGCGGAGACCCGGGTTTTCGCTGAGCGAATCCTGCCGCGCCACGATGCAGACCTGATATGGCGGAAATGCGCGCTTATCGTCCGCCAACATCTTCACGTCGAGCTTTGAAAGCAAGCCGTCGGTAGAATTGGCCGCGATCATCGTAACTTGCCCCTGATCGAGGGCCTTGTACAGAAGGCCCAGGTCCATCGTTTTCGGCTGGCCGACCCATTGAATCGCGTAGGCCTTGTTCAACGCCGCGAGACCATCCGCACGCTGCTCGAATTCGTAGCCGACGCCCAACGCCCAACGCGAATCGGGTTTAGCGGCATCCGAGAGCGTCTCCAATTTCTTAGCCCGCGCGATTTCGCCCTTGATCACCATGGCGAAGGTGTCATCCACCCCAAGCGGATCGAGCCAATCGACCTTGAACCGGCGCGCGTATTCCGAACGCACGTGTTGGAGCACCGAGGCTGGATCGGTATCGACGGGATCTTTGAGCACCGCCGACAGCGCGGTGCCGGTGTACTCCGGATAAAGATCGATCTGGCGATTGAGCAGCGCTTCATGCGCGAGCAGAGTGCCGCCCAGATTGAGATCGCGCTCGACTCGAACGTGCAGTTTGTGCTCGATGTGCTGCGCGATAATTTCGCCCAGCAGCACCTGTTCGGTGAAGTTCTTGGAGCCGACGCGAATCGGATGCTTGCCGACGGAGCAGCCAGACAGCGCCAACGTCAGAACTAAGATGCCGGTGAGAATCTTCGTTCGATCCATCCCAGTGCTCCGTCTGCAATCAATGCCATCGCCGCTGCCGGAATTGCTCCAGCAAGGATTTGCGCTGTATCGACTGAGGCGACGCCGCGAAAAATAAACACGCCGAGCCCGCCTCCTCCGATCGCCGCCGCGATGGTAGCCGTGCCGATGGTGGTCACCGCAGCAACTCGAATCCCCGCGAGGATGGTTCGCGCCGCAAGCGGCAGTTGAACTTGCCGAAGCAGTTGCCCCTCGGTCATCCCCATCGCGATGGCCGAGTCCGAGACCGCCGGATCTACGCTAACGATGCCCACGAATGTGTTTCGCAAAATCGGCAAAAGAGCGTAAAGCACTAGCGCCACGATGACCGTGCTCTTGCCGATCCCCCCGATAAAGGGAACTGGGATCAGGAATCCGAACAAGGCGAGGCTCGGGATGGTTTGAATGGTCCCCGCGAAGCCCAGCAGCCAGCGGCGCAGTCCCTCATGCCGCGACAGTAGGATTCCCCCGGGCAAACCGAGCAGGATCGCGATCGCCATCGCACTCCCCACTAACTCGATATGTTCCACAGAGAGCCGCAGGATGTCATTGGTAAGATCGGGGCGCATGCGTGGTCAAATGCACGCGAGAAACGCGCGCGCTTCATCGGATTGGGCTTGCTCGAATTCGTTGGGTGACGCGGTGGTATCCACTGCGCCGTTAGCCAGCAAAACAATCCGCGAGCCGAGACGGAGCGCTTCGCGAACGTCATGCGTGACGAAAATCGCGGCCTTCTTGAGATCGTGCTGGAGCGCCAGAAACTGCCGTTGAAGCTCAAAACGCGTGACCGGGTCAAGGGCTCCAAACGGTTCGTCGAATAACAGAATCGGCGGATCGGCGGCTAGAGCGCGCGCGACGCCAACTCGTTGGCGCTGCCCTCCGGAAAGCTGGCGCGGATAGCGCTCGCGAAACTCGGCCGGCGGCATCCCGACCATCTCGAGAAGCGTATCGATGCGCCGTTCGATGGCAGGGCCGTCCCAGCGTTCGAGCGCGGGCACCAAACCGACATTTTGCGCGACGGTGAAGTGCGGGAATAATCCGCCTTCCTGGATCACGTATCCGATACCGCGCTTGAGGCGAATCGAATCCCACTCGCGAGTGCTGCGACCATTGACGAGAACTTCGCCATGCGTCGGCGCGAGCATTCCATTGATCAACTTGAGCGCGGTGCTTTTGCCCGATCCGCTGCGTCCCAACAATACCAAAGTTTCGCCGGCTTCAACGGCGAGATTCAGGTTGAGGAGGATTCGCTTGCCCGCGATATCGTAGGAAACATCGCGGAACTCGATCAAAGGCATGCAAATGCATTATGGCATTCCGTCCGGTGTTGAAACGGCGCGCAAAAGACTCTCGGCGAAAGGCCATTCCCGGTCGACCCACTGCGCGTCAATCTGGAAACCGGCTGCCGCGGTCATCGCGGAGACCTCGGCCAGAGAATACTTGTGGCTGTTTTCGGTCCAGATCGTTTCGCCCGCATCGAAATCGACCGTCAGTTCCGCCTTTCGAATCGTAACGGTTTGCCGCTGCTTCGACCGGAGATGCATCTCAATGCTGCTGGTTGAGCGGTTGAATTTCGCCGAATGGGCGAATTGCTGAAGCACGAAGTCCGCGTCCAACTCGCGATTGATTCGCGCGAGCAAATTCAGGTCGAACGCCGCCGTCACGCCCAGCGAATCGTCATAGGCATCGATCAACTGGTGCATTGGTTTGTCCAGGTCCGTTGCCAGCAACAGGAAATCTCCGGCACGCAGAATCGCGCGAATGTCGCGCAGAAACGCGGCATCGTAGGGATGGCTGAAATTCCCGATAGTGCTGCCGAGGAACAGGACCAGAATCTTTTGGCCCGGCCGGCGTCTTGCCGAGGCTTCGCGCAAGCCATCAAGGTACTCGCGCTCCAAGCCTACAATGCCGACGAATTCTATATCCGAGAGCTCACGCTGGCAAACCGCAAGAGCCGAAGCGGAAATCTCGATGGGGAAGTAATTGATTCGCCCCCGGCTGGCGAACGCCTGCAACACGGACCGCGTCTTTCGTCCGCTGCCGCTGCCGAGTTCGCAGATCATGACATCTCCCGGCACCTCGCGCGCGATTTCGCTCGAATGGGTTTGAAGGAGACGTTCGTCCGCCCGCGTCAAGCCATATTCCGGAAGCTCGCAAATCGCCTCGAATAATTTCGAGCCGAGCGCGTCATAGAGATACTTCGATGGCAACTCCTTTTGAATCGGTTTGGTAAGCCCGGCTCGAACATCCTCGGCGAACTCGGCTTCGTGCCCCAATGAAACTGGAGGAACGGCGACAGAGCTGATTGACATGGATCTCCTTCAGCCGCGAGCGCACCGGAAGCCCGCGTAGACGTATTGATAATGCGGCTGGAACCAGTTCCGGAAGGAGCGCCGCAACATGCACTGAGCCGTTCGCGTTGAACCGCCCTTGATCACGAAATGTTTGCCGTCGAAAAAGTTCGCGGAATAGCCTTGGTAAAACGGGAACGGCCGGAAACCCGGGAATGGCTCAAACAAACTGGACGTCCACTCCCATCCATTCGCGAGCATTCCTTCAACGCCGAACGCGCTCGCCGATTTCGGGAACGCATTCACGGGCCACGGATCCCATCGCTCGAATTCGAAGTATCCGTGCTCGGGTCGCGGTGCATCGTCGCCCCAGGCGAATTCGCGCTCATCCGAGGCTCGCGTGCCGTAACATGCACGTTGCCACTCAGCCTCCGTGGGCAACCGGCCGCCAGCCCAGCGCGCGTAGGCGCTTGCCTCGACGTGGCTGACGTAGACGGGCCAGTCGAGCGGAAGCGGGATCTCCTCGAACATGGTCCTGAGGGACCAGCCGGCGTCATTTGGCGCCCAGAAAATCGGATGGGCGATTTGTTGCCGTTGAATCCAATCCCAATCGCCTTCCGTCCACAGCGAACGATCGCGATATCCGCCCGCGCGAACGAATTCGAGGTATTGGCCGTTAGTGACCTTGTATTTGTCGATCGCGAAGGACGGCACATCAACCTTGTGACTCTCAAATTCGTTATCCCAACCGAACGCGGCGCCGCCGCATGGCAGGCCTAGGGTGCAAGTACCACTGGGAATCACGATCATGCCCGGCTTCACAGGCGCCGCGGAAGATACTGGAGCCTGCAATTCCCTCTGCATCTTGCCTAAGGGCAATTGATGCAGCATGTAGGCGAGCGTCTCCGCATGCATTAGACGATGCTCGATCGCGACGTTCAACAGCACTGTCGGCGATTCATCTCCTGACCAATCCGAAAGATCCGACGCCGCAAGCGACCCGTCGAGGGAAGCGCGCACGCGCGCGCTATACGCCTCGACTTCGGATTTCGCCGGCCAGTCACGCACCTGATCGGCGGGCAATCCTCCATCCACCGGGTCGATGCCGAAAGCGAAGAGCCGATCGAGCGTCGCATCGAAAACCTTCAACCCCCGAAGCCTCGGCTGAAGCAGGTTCCAATCGAAGGCTTCCAGATG
>JASHRP010000689.1 GCA_030037375.1 Bryobacteraceae bacterium
CGCCCAGCCTGAACCAGCGCGTTCGCGTACATCACGCGCGCGAGTCCGTCGTTCACGGGGTCGGACTCCCGATAGCCCAGTTCGAGCTTGGCGAGGTCGGTGGGAGGCTGGAAGTCCGCCCATAGACGCTGCAGCGCGTTCATGGCCGAGGCGGCCTGGGGATTGGTTTCGATCGGCACGCGCCGCAACAGGTCGCGGGCTTGATCGCGCCGTCCGGTTTCGTAAAGCCAGTTCGCGCGACGCCACGTCACCAGCGGATCGCGAGCCTTGGCTCGGTCTTGCAAGTAACGCTCGACAATTTTGTCGGCCTCGGGCAGATTGCCGGCCAGCCAGCGAGCGTGCGCGGCTTTCCATAGCGTTTCGCCCTGGATGAAACCGGGGTCCCGCTTGTAGGCATCTTCGAACTGGCGCTCCGCCTGGTCGAACTTTCCATTGATGAACAGAGACTCGCCCCATGAGTCGGTCGAATTAACGGCCTGGCCGGGCGCGCGGCCATACTGCTGGAACGCGGCGTGGGCGCCGTCGAGATCTCCGGTCAAGGCGCGCGCGTATCCCATCAGGTTGAGCGCGGAGGAATCGCTGGGATCGGTCTTTGACAGAGTCTGGTAGTCGCGTGCGGCGTCGGTGAACCGTCGAGCGCGCATCTCTTCCTCGGCGAGCGACGCCCATACGGTGGGATCGTAGGGGATGAGACCGGCCAGAGTGCGCGACGCTTCAATTTGCGCCGAGGCATCCTGGCGGAGGCGCGCGGACATCATCTCTAATTGAGCTCGGTCGATTTTTGAGTCGAGATTGGGCTGAGCCAGGGCGCGATCGGCGAGATTCCGGGCGCGAGCGGTATCGCCCGCTGTAGCGGCCTGCTGGGTCCAGGAGATCCAGGCGAGCGCGAATTTTGGGTCGAGCGAGGCGGCATGCTCGAAGTCACCATGGCCCCAAGCGGCGATCGCATCGTCCGGGGCAGGGAAAGCTTGCGCGGCTAGATTGAAGCTTCGCGCCGCGTTGTCCAGAGCGCCTCGGATAGAACCGTCTTCAGCAGCGGACTGTATCATCCGGTGCGCGCTGGCATCCTCCACGTCGATTTCAAAATGCAGCTTGCCGTCGCGCATTTCGTAGTAGCCGTGAACGAAGCGCGCGGCGTGCTCCAGATAGGCGTCGCGAACGGTAGCGGCGAGCAGAGGCACCACCTTCGGAACGCCGGTGAGGTCGTGAGCGAGGATGCGCGGGGCGGTTTGCGCGATCCAATCGAGCGAAGGATCGCCGGTGAGATTATCGAACGTAAGGAACGCTTCGCGAGTCAGGACGGGAGCGGACCTGCGCGAACAGGACGGGAGTACGACGGCCGCCGCAGTCAACAACAGAAGAGGCGCGGATTTCAGAGGACCTTCGGCTCCGTCGACATGATCTGCTTAAATTCGGGATCGTCCCGGAGGATGGCGAACGCGGGTTCCTTCATATAGCGCTGACGTTCCTTGAATCCTTCTTCCAGGCTCTTGCGGATGTACTGGATCGCGCGATCCTTCACGCCCGCTTCCGAGTAGGTTTTGGCAAGGTAGTAATGATACTTGGCGCGCTCCTCGACATTTTGGTCCTGGACGGCCGTGCCTTGGGTGTTGCGGCGCTCAAAGACCTCAGGGTCCAGTTTCAACGCCTGAACGTAGGCTTCCGAAGCGAGCGCGTATTGTTTGCGCGCGAAGTAGGCCGTTCCGAGATTCGCCAGGAAGGCGGCGGAATCCGGCCGCAGTTGCAGAGCCTTGCGATACTCCGAAATGGCCCTTCGATACGACTTCCGAGCGTAATACACGGTGCCGAGGTTGTTGATCGCCTCGGCGTACTTCGGGTTCAGCTTCACGGCGCGCTGATACTGCTTCTGCGCGTTTTCAAGATCGGCCAACTGATGATAGGCGATTCCGGCTTTGTTGGCCATCACCGCGGAAGTGGCGGAGCCGGCTTTGAAGCAATCGACGGCGTCGCGATACAGCTTGCGCGCCATCATGATGTCGCAACGCATTTCGGGAGTGAGCGCAGGGGCCGGAGTCGCGACCGCCGGGCCTGTGATTGAAACCGGCTGGGTCTGAGCGGCTTGGAACGCAAATCCCGTTACGAGAAGCAGGGAAGAATAAAACATAACCAGCGTCCTCGCTTGATACTGTGTCTTTTTCCTACTCTACCATCGGCGAGCGGCGTAGCGTACTTTACGGAACGGCAGCCGGAGGTTATTTAAAAGCCTCGTCGGGGAAATCTGTGGGTTTAAACCGCGCCAAACTGCGAACTGCGAGGGATCGATAAAGGCCGCGACCTGCTAGGAATTGTTGTCTGCGAACCGAGCCTCCGCGTCGCCGGCCGCCCTCTAACCTGCTGATTTTGCGAGGGGGAGGATCATCTATCAGGTTGAGACTAAGAATTCTGACGACAATCCCGCCTGCACCGGCGTAATAGCAGATGGGAGATGATGATCACGCGATTCCGATTTGGGACGACGTCGTTCGCTCGCGTTTTGGGCGGCGAGCCGGACCCCGCATCGCCCAGAAAGTGTGAAAAAGAATGGACAACAGTATAGCCGTTACCATCATCCTCTCCACAATCGCCTGTGTTTTCGGCTGGTCGATTTGGGTGATAGCGGTAAACAAACGCCGCAGCGCGTGGGGTAAGCAGGTCTCCGAGCTTCACTCGAAGCTCCTGGATCGATTCGCCGGCAGCCAGGATCTCATCGCCTTCCTCGAAGGCGACGCCGGCCGCAAGTATTTCGAATCCCTCGCATTCGATCTCAAAGATTCCCTGAGTCGCGTCCTCAACAGCATCCAGCTTGGCATCGCGCTAGCCGCACTTGGCCTGTCCCTCCTTCTTGTGCGTAGTGGCCAGGACGACCAGCTCACCCGCAAAACCCTGCTCTTGATTGGCACGCCGGCGACCGCGCTGGGGATCGGATTCCTCGTCTCCTCCGCTATTTCGTATCGCCTCTGTAAGTCTTGGGGGCTTCTGAACAAGAATGGACGACAGATATCGTGAGGATCGCACTATCCTGAAATGCCGTTGTGACGATGCCAATGGACGAGGAAGGCTTCTGCGCATTCCACGAGCAGACGGCGCGCAAGCTGCGTTCCTACTTGAGATCCGTGTTGAGGGATGATGTGACTTTAGTGGACGACATTTTACAGGAGAGCTATTTCCGGTTATTGAAGGCCGATCTCCCGATCGGCATGGATGCCACTGGGCGCCAGAAGTACCTTTATCGGATCGCGATAAACCTGGTCCATGATCATCGAAGATCCCGCCAGATGGCACCCTTAATAGCTGAGCGAGAGTCCGCAACGCGGGAGAGTTCGTTCGATGAAGCCCGGGACGTCAAAGAGATATTCGGCCGTCTGAAGCCAAGAGAGCGCGACTTGTTGTGGCTGGCATATGTCGAGTGCTTCAGCCACAGCGAGATTGCGGGACTCCTGCAGGTCAACACCGTAAGTATTCGATCTATGCTGGCACGGGCGAGAACGAATTTTGCCGGTATGCTGAAGAGACGTGGTTATGGCGGATGAACCGGGCGAGGGCAGCGCACTGCCGCAATGTGAAAGAGAAGCGGAAGTCGTGTGCGCGCTGGTGGGCGGAGAGCTCTCTACGGACCTGCTTCAGCATGCGGAAGCGTGCAGCGTTTGCAGTGAGGTACGCACGATCACACGACAACTTCATGCGATGGACAGTTCTGTGGAAGAGCCGATGGAGTCTGCCGCCGGTTTATGGTGGCGGCTGAATCTGAGGATGCGCCGGGAGAAATTGGAACGAGCCGGGCTGCCGCTGATCTGGATGGGCAGGATCTGCGCCGCCACTGTGGCGCTCGTTGCGTCTTTCACGCTGTGGCAGGTTTCGGCGCATATCGCCGCCGATTATGTCCTGATCGTTGGTCTGTCGGCGCTCGCTGCCGTCGCACTGCCGACGATGATCGTCTTGTGGCGTTGGTCTCAATTCTGACTTCAGCCACATCCCAGGAAGATTTGCGTTAACAAATGTCTATCGTCGCCCGTTCTACAAGACGGAGACGACACAAATGGACCCATCGAAAAATGCACTTGTGAAACGTATCACGGCGATTCGAACCGCGCAAATTCGCCGGCTTTCCGGCCAACCGGATCAGGAATCGCTGTTCCCAGGAACTATCGCCGCGGCGGCTTTGGCGCTTTTAATGGCCTGGGCGCCCGGCGTACGTTCTCTTGACGCCGCCCCGCAACAGGCCGCGCCCTCGTTTGCAGTAGCATCCATCAAACCCGAAGTGAGCGGACAACCAGGACCGCGCTACCAATTCTTCCCCGGGTTTAAGGCGGAGAATACAACCTTGAAGGATCTCCTCATGCTGGCTTACGACGTGAAAGATTTTCAAATCTCAGGAGGGCCAAGTTGGATCGGCTCAGACCACTACGATATCGAAGCGACGACGGAGGCCAAACCGAGTTTCGATCAGAAGTGGCTGGCGTCGCAGAAGCAGAGGCTGCAAACACTTATGCGGGAAAGGTTCGGGCTGACTCTGCACCGTGAGACTAAGGAACTGCCAATCTATCGGCTGATCGTGGCAAAGGGTGGTCTGAAGCTGCAGCCGCTGAAAGAAGGAGCCTGCGTTACCTTCGATCCCAACAACCCGACACCTCCCCCGGGCAAGACAGCGCAGGACTACTGCGGCTCAGGCGGATTCCCGAGGAGAGGCCGCTATGATGCAACAAGCGCGAGGATGATGGACCTCGCCCTGGCTTTTTCAATTCTGACCGGCCGCACCGTCGTCGACAAAACTGGAATAACAGGGGAGTTTCCGGTCCATTTGACATTCGCCCCCGATGACAGCATGCTGCAGGTTCCTGGTGCCCCTGGAGATCCCGGAAACGCTGCTGCCGCGGCTGACTCCGGGCCGTCGTTCTTTACTGCCGTGCAGGAGCAACTCGGGTTG
Organism: Bryobacteraceae bacterium; assembly: GCA_030037375.1. Taxonomy (GTDB): domain Bacteria; phylum Acidobacteriota; class Terriglobia; order Bryobacterales; family Bryobacteraceae; genus Palsa-187. Next base: position 4,925 of record JASHRP010000689.1, read on the forward strand.
AGACTCGAGTCTGGCAAGGGCCCCGTTGAGGTGCTGGTCATCGACCACGTTGAGAAGCCCTCAGAAAATTGACAGCCATCTCCAGGCTGCGCGAGCCGCAACTCCGGTGGAACGTATCGGTGCGCCGACGTCCGCCGTCACCCGCTTCCGCGTCATGGAACTGATCACGATTCTAAACCGCTGCCATCGCTTCCGAGGCTTTGTTTATCACCAAGCACGCTTCAGTTCCGACGGCAAAAGCATCGAGGTCTCGGTCCGCCCTCGCAAGGGATCGCCGGCGATCTGCTCGGGCTGTCATCGTCCCGCTTCCGGTTACGATCAATTGCCCGAAAGGAGATTCGAATTCATCCCCTTCTGGGGATTCTTGGTCTTCCTTCTCTACTCGATGCGGCGCGTCGATTGCGGCCGCTGTGGCGCCGTCATCGTGGAAGAGGTTCCCTGGGGCGACGGTAAGCGTACTCTGACCAAAGCCTACATGCTGTATCTGGCTCGCTGGGCACGCCGGCTTTCCTGGAAGGAAACCGCCGAAGCCTTCCGCACCTCATGGGACAAGGTCTTCGACGCCGTCGAGCACGTTGTCACCTTCGGGCTGGCGCATCGCACGCTCGCTCCCATAGACGCCCTCGGAGTCGATGAAATCCAGTATTCCAAAGGTCATAAGTACCTGACGCTGGTTTACCAGATCGATCCCGGCATGACGCGCCTGCTCTGGATCGGCAGGGAACGAACCATCGAGTCTTTTCAGGGATTCTTCACCGTTATCGGGGACGAACTGGCTTCGAAGATCGTCTTTGTCTGCTCCGACATGTGGCAGCCTTACCTGAGGGTGATTCGCGAGAAATGCTCGCAGGCGCTGCACATCCTCGACCGCTTTCATATCGTGGCGAAGATGAACCTGGCTCTCGACGACGTCCGCGCCGAGGAGTCGAATCGCATGCGGCGCGAAGGCCGCGTGCCGATTCTGAAGAAATCGCGGTGGCTGCTGCTCAGGCGCGAACACAACCTGAAAGACGCCCAGCGCTTCCGGCTCCGTGACCTGCTCCGATACAACCTGAGGACCGTCCGTGCTTACCTTCTCAAGGAAGCCTTTCAGCAACTCTGGGATTACAACTCGCCTGCGTGGGCCGGGAAGTTCCTCGACGAATGGTGCCGTCAGACGATGCGCTCCCGCATCGAGCCGATGAAGAAGATCGCCCGGTCCCTGCGCGTACATCGCGAGCTGATCCTGAATTACTTCCGTGCTCAGAAGCTACTTTCCAGCGGGGTCGTCGAGGGCCTGAACGACAAGGCAAAAGTCACCATGAGAAAGGCCTACGGCTTCCGGACATTCCGAGTCCTCGAACTCGCGCTCTATCACTCACTTGCCAAACTGCCGGAGCCGGAAACCACCCACGATTTTTTCTGACGAATCAAAAGAAAAAGCCTGGGTAAGTTCCTTAGCGCGCTCCGCTTCACTGCGACTCCTCGCCTTGCCCCGCCAGAGGTGCTCCGTTAACGATAAACTCCACCAGCTCATCGTGAGCCCGCGCAGACTCGCGGAACGCATGGTTGAAGCGCCTTGCCGCCAAACTGATGCGGTCCCTGCCATCTGGCTCGGGAATGCCGCTGCCAGCCTCGTGGAGTGCGGCTCGAAAACGCGCCCAGGCTTCCTCGCGCAGGTCACGGGTTCTCCGAACATTCTCTTCGAGCTCGATTCTGATGCGCCTGCGATCCATCGGGGCGAGATCTAAGCCGCGCGCACTTGAGCGCGACTTCCAGCATACTCTCTTTCGCCTCATTTCGTACGCTGGGTGTACGATGTCGGGTTCCATTTCCTCAACAGCAGGAGGAGCATCATAATTCAGTGGATGAACGCAGCAGTCCTGATACCCACCCCGCTGTCCGCCCCGCGCACGTCAGCTTTTAGAAACGCAAGTTTACCGAGTGCCGTATAATCAGCCATAGGGGGTTCCCTGTGGTTCGAGACCTTCGACTCGCCCTGCTGGCCATCTTGGCCGCTACCGCCGCGCAAGCTCAGTTTCCGTTCCCCTATCCGTCTCCTTATCCGCCAGGTCAGTACCCCGGCGGTCAGTACCCTGGCGGTCAGTATCCTGGAGGTCAATATCCGCCCGGTCAATATCCGCCTGGTCAATATCCTCCGGGACAATACCCGAACGGTCAGTACCCCTCTTCTCCGATTCCCGGCCGCCGGCCCAGGGACACGTCATCAACCAACAACAACACGGCCAAAGTGCCTGTGCGCGCGGCAGACGGAACCTTGCGCGAGCTGGGCGAGAAAGATCTGTACCTGGAAGCCTCCGGTCACAAGATTCTTCGTTTCCGGATGCTCACTCACACCCAATTCCGCGACAAGAAGGGCGAGGAGATTCGCGATTCTTTGCTGAAGCCGGGCGATCAGATTTCCGTCCAGGTAACCGAGGATGATCCCGAGACTGCAGTGCGCGTCATTTTCGATAAAGCCGGAAATGACGAGGAGCGAAAAACCGCGAGCCTTCCCTTCGATCACGATTCGGCCAAGACGCCGGTCAAGGGCGATACCCATTCGGCCGGCACGATGGAAGTCGCGAATTCGAATGGAGGCTCCAGCCGCGGCTCCGATAGCTCTTCGTCTTCGAGCTCGCCTTCTTCAACTGCCTCAGGCGATTCCGATCCGGATCGGCCCACCTTGAAGCGCTCCGATTCCACGCAAGCTTCGTCGTCGCCGGCAAATTCCTCGGCTCCTCCGCCCGATTCCGATTCGGATCGCCCCACGCTGACCCGGAAATCCGGCTCGTCTTCTGTATCCTCTTCAGAGGCTTCCACGGCTCCGACGCCCGCCCCTACGTCAGCTTCATCTGCCCCCGCATCCCCCGTGGCGGCGAACTTGCCGCCCGCTCCGCGTGCGCCCGCTCCGCCGGTTGCCTACAACGACGATATTCTTGACGCCGCGCGCGACGCTTCCGACAAGTTGACCGAAGGGCTGCCGAACTTCATCGTGCAGCAGAACACGACGCGCTATTACACCACCGTGTTCCCAGCGCAATGGCGTGTGCTCGACACGGTGAGCGCGGAGGTGGTGAGCGTGAACGGGAAGGAAGATTACCGCAACTTTACGGTGAACGGCAAGCCGACCAGCCGTCCGCCCGAGAAGTCCGGAGCGTGGTCGACCGGCGAATTCCAAACCACCCTTGTGGATCTGTTCAACCCCTACACCCAAGCGTCATTCCGCAAGAGCACGGACGACAACCTCAACGGCCGGCCTGCGTTCACATACAACTTTCGCGTACTGCAGGAAAACTCCTCTTGGGACATCATTGCTCCGAGCGGCGATAAAGCCACCCCGGCGTTCACCGGCACGGTTTGGATCGACAAGCAGACCCATAACGTGATGCGCATCGAGGAAGAGACCGGTCCCATGCCCGCGGGTTTCGTATTCGACAAGGCGGAGACGGTGGTTGAGTACGGCTACATCCCGATCGACGGCAAGAGCTACGTGCTGCCCGCGCACAGCGAAATCATGACCTGCCAACGCGGCTCCGACGCGTGTACCAAGAACGAGATCAATTTCCAGAACTACCGCAAATTCACCGCGGACTCGACGATCACGTTCGACAAGTAACCTGCTCCGCTCGCAGCGTCCAACGCCCGCATCGAAAGATTAGCGGCTAGAGCTAAAAATACCCTAAAGATAGGATTGCTCATGTCTTGTCACTCCGGAGTAGGATGGTTCGGTGAAGTGCATCGAGTACGACCGCCTTGTCGCGGAACACCTAAGGCTGATCGCAGTGTGGAAGAAAAGCTTCGACAGTCGCCGCGCTTGGGATAGTGCGCTAAAGGCCGAACAGGCGATTATAGAGCACTGCATTCAGCACCCCTGTAGAACCCCGTCAGATGGGTCCAGGCTACAAACCAATACCGAACATGCTGTAAACGGAAGCGCCTAATCCGCCGTGCTTGAAGGGATAATTCCGTCTTGACGTGCGCTGAGCATACGTTTAAGATAATCTAAGATTGCTTAACGTTGTTTGGTATTGCCAATGACCGACGTCGAGGCTGCCGCCTCCTTCGCGATTACCCTCGCCAAGAATCGAGGCCGGGATGAGGTCACGCCGGACGAACTGCTTCTCGGCTGTCTCAAAGTGGTGTCGCAATTCGGAGTTGTCGAGCTGGGTGCGGTGATTCTCGATCTGGAGCAACTGGGAATCGACTGGCTTCAGCACTCGGAAAACAGCAAGAACAAGGTCGCGTACTCGCAGGCGGCGGTGGCGCTGTTCGATCAAGCGGCGCGAATCGCGAGCGCGGATGGCTCCGGCAAAACTCGCGTGGAGCATTTATTGGCGGCCTTCGCCCGCGAGAGCTCCGGGTTGATGGGCGATTTAAAGCGGACCCACGGAATCACCAGCGCAAGCTGGCGGGCCGCCATTGCGCGCTTGCAACGCGAATCCCCACAAGCGGCCGGCGAAACCAAAGAACATCGAGCGGCCGGCGTTCGCGATTATTTGAGCCCGGAGGAAACAGCGGATGCGCTAGGGATTCACGTGCAAACCGTGCGCGCTTATGTCCGCTCCGGCAAGCTTCCGGCTTTGCGGCTCGCGGGTGAAAGAGCGATTCGCATCCGCCGGACCGATCTGGAGGCGGTTTTGGAACCGCTTGTCCCACAGTCTTAGAGGAGGTTAATACGATGGCCTGTTTTGTTGTGAAACGCGATCTTCCCGGCATCACACCGGAGGCTCTCCAAAGCGCCGGCATGCGTGCCAAGACCTGTTGCGCCGAGATGACCAAGGAGGGGCGGTCGGTCCGGTGGATTCGCAGCTTTTATCTTCCGGAGACCGCACAGACCCACTGCTACTTCGAAGCCGCTACGCGCGAAGCGGTGGAGGAGGCTAACCAGCGCGCGCGAATTCCCTTCAGTCAGATCACTACCGTTGTCGAAATGACGCCCGAATCGGTTTGAGGGGCAGGACGCGGCTAGCTTTATCCTCAGCAATGGGGCAGGGGCGGACTTGAGAAAGCCCTCCACTGCCTGAGCCGTCAGGGCGAAGCCCCAAGGAATGTCAGCCGCTTATTTTTGTAGGCAGGCCCTGGAACGTAAAAGAGTCGCCAGTGCCGAAGTTTTTGTTCATCGCCAGCGTCAGGGTTTCCACGTTGCCGAATTCGGTCAACGTGGGCTGGCTCCAGATTTTTTTCTCGCTCATGAAGTGACCTCGTTTCTTTCTGAAGTCCCCGGCGTCGCGATTGCAGCGCCCTGAGACTACCGTCAAGCTCCTAACCGCAAGCCATCCAAGAAAATGGATACGCCGCACATTAGCCGTGTTACAAATCACAACGGTTGTGATCACAGCCGAGTCTGTTTGAAACGCGGAAGCGTGCGGTTCGCCGCCCTTCGCGGGGTATGTTGTGCCCGTCGTGGTGATCGATCACCTCGAGAAGCTGAGCAACGAAAACTGACCCAGGCGCTCCGCGCATCGAGGCGCGTCCAACCAACCCCGCCCAGGCGAACGCCATGGCCCTATCTTTTTCCGGCTAGGAAGCATATACTTCCCCCAGATCGGCGAACGAGGCCGATGAACTTGTCAGGGACCGCTTTCTAAGTCGAGGAGGGTGAGTCAATGTTCGATAGCCTGGACGAGCAAATCAGGATGGATGACCGGCGCATTCCTGCAAAGGAACGCATGATGCGGTGGGCCATCGTTGGGATCGCGGCGCTGGTCGTATGCGCCGCCGTGATTATCGGCGTTCACTTCATGAGCTGACGCGGCCGCTCGGGGCGGCTACGCGTCTCAGTTGCATTCTCAGCGGCAGAGGCCGCTCCCCCGTTCGGCGGGCCGAGGAGCCTTGCGCTTGAAACGGTGCCGACCCGGTCTACTGATTGGCTTGCGCGGCCGGCTGCGCCGGGGCGGCTTGTGTGGGGGCGGCTTCCGCCGTCTGTTCCGGCAGCACCACGATCAGATCCCGAGGGAAAGCGAACTTCTTGCCGTTCTCGTCGATCACGTTGACTTGCGCGGTGTACTGACCGGTCGGAACCTTTGCCAGAGGAATCTGGAACGTGAACCGTGCGACGCCGGGCCGCGAAGGATCCAGCTTATTCACTTCCGTCGGCTGCGAGCTCAGGATTTTGTGGGGTCCGCGCATCAGGTCGATTTCCGCCGCGACGTTGGGAGCTTTCTGCGCGTCCGGTGTGGGATCGTACACCTCGAAATACACGAACATGTTCTGATCCTTGCGGAACACCTTAGTGATGCTGGGCACGATCTTCTGACCGTCGGCAATCAGCGGGTGATTAGTAGTGGCGCGGCGGTCATTGTTGGCCGAGCCAACCGCCGCCGCGACCGGTTTGCGGTCGTTACTCCAGATAATCGAGCTGAGCTTCAGCCCTTTCTCCGTGGCGTAATCGGGAATTTCGAAGTTGGTCTCGTAAGTTCCCATCTTGCCGGTTTGATTTTCGCGCGCGAGGAACCGTAGGTTGTATTTCCCAGGCGGCAGAGTCAAGCCGGTGTCGTACTGGAGATTGTGCTTTTCGAGTTGTTCCGCCTCGGAGTCTTTCAATTCGATCTTGATTTCGTCTCGCACGCCGAGCGTGGCCCAGTTCGGCAGATTGTTGATCGTCCGGCCTTGCAGATCCTTCACCACCCCTACGAAATCGAAATCCGTCGTCTGGAGCGGCCCTTTCTTGACTAGCGTCACGTCCGTGCCGGGAATCTTGACGGAGATAGGCACGAAATAGCGGTTCTGCGCCACGCGGAAGTGGTCCACTTCAAGCACGAGTTCCAGGTCCCGCAACGGATCGCCCAGCGTCAATGCTTCCTGAAGCTGCTGCTCCTTGTCGGCGGAGGTGAACTTTTGGAAGACCTTCGAAGCGTAGTAGCCCTCCTTGTACTTGAGAGCCTGCGTATTCGACGCGACCTGCTGATTCGTGAGCTTCACCACGATGTGCCGGTACTTTCCGTCCTCCGCGCTGTTGTGGCTGTAGTAGCCAAGGATGTAATAGCTGCTCAAATCCGCCTGCGCGGTGCGGATGCCCATCGAGAGATCGTTGTTATCGAGCAGGACCTTCCCGCCCGTATCCGACGCCAGCGTGCTGATGGTCTCCTGCGTATCGTTCATGCTGGCGACGCGGCCCGATTGCAGCGATCCACTGAACGCGCCCGTTCCGCGCGGGGATCCGGTCGTCGCGTCACCGCCGGGAGCCGAAGCAACCAGCCCGCGCGCATCCACCGAGTAAATCGAAACGTTGGCGCGAATGGCCGCCGCGGTCGCCGCGCGAAGCTGGCTCTGGTTGTCGATGCCGTTCTTCGGGATGCCGCTGGAGAAATAGATCATGGCCTTCTTCTCGGGGAAGGCGGCCAGCTTCTTCACCGCGTCTTCGATCGCGGCGAGCTGGCGGTCGGTGTTGAAAATGTTGAATTCGGTATCGTCCTGCGTGAAGGTGCCCGTGTCATCGCCTTCAGCCGCGCTGGTTGAGGCCGCTCCGGCAAGCTCCGAACCCTCGCCGACCACCAGGTTCTTCAAAGTTTTTAAAAGCAGGTCGCGGTCGTCGGTGAACTCTTGAAGCACGTTGAGCTTGGTGCCGTAGTTCATGATTTGCACCAGGTCCGATGACGTCATCTGCTCCCGGATGAACTTTTCCGCGTTTTCAATCGCGCGGATCTGATCGAACTGCGGCATGGTGGTCATGTCGAAGAACATCGCCAGCAGCCGGCGGTCCTTGCGCTGGGAGCTTTCAAGCGAGCTGCTGACGGCGGCGGCGGGAGCCTGCGCGGCCGGCTTCGGCGGCGCCGCGACCGGCTTCGGCGCGGGCGTTACGCGCTCCTCCAGTTGCTTTGGCCCCCCGTTGTCGTCCGGCAACACGGTCAGAAGGTCGTTTGAAAGCTTTTCGAAAGAGAACTCGCCGATGTCCTGCGGCTTGCCGTCTTCAGTGACGAGAAAGTCCTCTTTCTTCAAACCCGCGACCGGGACGCCTTGCTTGTCCTTGACGCTGACGTTGACGATCACCAGCTTGGTTTCGCTGGTGAATTTCACCTGCGCTGGAACTTGCTCGAACGCGACAAAAACCGCTGACAGAGCGAGGAATCTGTATTTGTTCATGTAGGTCTCACATCCGGAAACGTATGGTGCCGCTGATCACGCGCATGGCGCCCATGCTTTGCAAAACGTCATAAGTCAGAGTTCCGACCTGCGTGCCGAATGTGGCCGGAACCGGATGATTCAAAGGGTTAGTGGAGTTGATCTGGATCTCCAGGCTCTTGCGCTCCTTAAGCGTGAACGTGCGGGACATGTTCGCGTTCAGCGTAAATACGTGAGGGCCGGGGATGGTATCGCGTCCGGCGTTGCCGAAGGTCCCCTGAGTTGGAACAACGAATGCCCCTGGATTAAAGAACCCGTTGCCCATCATGATCGGCTCTCCGGTAGCTTCTGCGCGCTGGCCGTTGGTATTCGCGCCGATACCCGCGATGTCTCCAGCGACCGTCGGGGTAAGGGGCAAGCCGGTTTCCCAGGTGATCGGCGATTGCAAGGTCCAGTTCTTCAGGACCTTAGTCAAGAAGCCCTTATTCGCAAGGAACCCGTTGCGCTGATCCACCGGAGATTCGGCGGTGAACGTAAATTGCAGAACGTCCCGGCGATCGTTGGTGGAAAGAGCGCGTTCCGCCGCGAGATCGAACGGATTCAGAGCCAGCGCGGGTGCGTCGTCGATTGATTTCGCGCGGGTATATGCAAGCTGGAATGCGAGATTCTGCCGCATGCGCCGGATTAATGACGCCGTGCCGGAATTGCTGATCAAATTCCCGCCGGTTTGATCGTAAGTGAACGTGCTTGCATAGGAGATCGGGAGACGGTTGCTCGCGGTGTTCGGATCGCCCGGAAGCGCTTGGTTCGGATCGAGACCTTGCACCAGATGGGTCCCCTTGATTCCAGTGTAGCCAAGCTGCATGACCAGGTTGCCAGGCAAGTTGCGCTGAACCTGTACGTTCCAGC
>JASHRP010000690.1 GCA_030037375.1 Bryobacteraceae bacterium
CGAGTCACCGGGAAAATCACCGACGGAGCAGCTCGGGCGGAGCTGTCATATCGGCATGCCTGGAATCTGATCGAGAAATGGTCCGGCTTCTTCGGTGTGCCCTTAGTCGAGCGGCGTCAGGGAAAGGGCACCACCCTGACACCATTTGGCGAAAAGCTCGTTTGGGCCGGACAGCGGCTTCAGGCTCGCCTGGGGCCGCAATTGCAAAACCTGGCGCAGGAGCTCGAGACCGAGATCAATCAGCTTCTGCCGCCGAAGCCTTCCGTGATTCGCGTTCACGCCAGCCACGGATTCGCGGTTTCGAAGCTTCGCGAGCTGCTGCTGCGCGAGGAGGGCCTCGGCGTCGATTTACGCTATGTGAGCAATCAAAACTCGCTGGTTTCGCTCGCGCACGATGGCTGCGATCTCGCCGGAATGCATCTGCCTCAGGGCGAGTTGCGAAGCCGCAGCATCGCGGCCACGAAGGGCCTTCTTGCGCCCAGCGCTCATCGCGTGATCAGCTTCGTGACGCGCGACATGGGGCTGATCGTGCAGCGCGGGAATCCGTTCGGAATCCGGTCGCTGGCTCAATTGCTCAATCCTTCGGTCCGATTTGTGAACCGCGATCCGGATTCGGGAACACGCCTGCTGTTCGACCAATTGCTGGAGCAGCAAAACCTGGAGGGTTCGGGCATCAACGGCTACGAGCACGTCGAGTTCACGCACGCGGCGGTCGCGGCGTACGTGGCCAGCGGAATGGCGGACGTGAGCTTCGGAGTGGAGGCCGCAGCCCGCCAGTTCCATCTCGATTTTGTGCGTCTGGTGACGGAGGATTATTTTTTCGTTTGCCGGAAACAGTTCCTGGAAACCGAAGCCATGCGGCGCGTGCTGGCGATTATGCGAAGCGAGGAGTTCCAATCGGCGATCTCGCAATTGCCAGGATACAAGCTGACCGAGGCTGGATCGATCAAGACGGTCGCGCAGATGTTCCAGCGCGCGGCGTTGTCGAATCCTAGGGCGGGCGCGGCAGCCCTGAGTTAGCACGCCTATGCCAAACTGATTAGATAACGTTTTGGCGGGCGGGATGAAGAGCAACCCCACATCCAGCGAAACCGTACTGGACCAGTCTTGGCGCTACGAGGCCAACCCCGGATTCTACGACGAGGTTCTGGACGCAGGCTACCGTGTCCGCCCGCACTGCATCCCGCTCACCGAAGCTTTGGCTTCTATGGGGCACGAAGGCCTTGCCAAGCGCTGGCAGCAGGGGTTGCGGATGATCCACGACAACGGGATCACTTACAACGTTTATAGCGATCCGCAAAGCACGGCGCGCCCATGGCCGCTCGACCCGGTTCCGTTGGTGATGGACCCGGCGGAATGGAAGTCGATCGAAGCCGCGATCATCCAGCGGGCCACATTGTTCAATTCGATCCTGGCGGATCTGTATGGTCCGCAGGAACTGCTCCGAGAGAATCGCCTTCCAGCCGAGCTGGTCTTTCCGAACCCGGCTTTTCTGCGGCCGTGCTGGGGCATCGAACCGCCCGGCGGCAATTTCCTGCACATGTACTGCGCCGATCTGGCGAGGTCTCCCGATGGCCAGTGGTGGGTTTTGTCCGATCGCACGCAATCTCCGTCCGGCGCGGGATACGCGCTTGAAAACCGGTTGGTGACCACGCGTGTTTTGCCCGACGTTTTCAGAAATGCGCACGTGCGGCGGCTCGCGACGTTTTTCCAGGCGTACCGCGACACGCTTCAAAGGATGGTTCCCGCGCAGCGCGAGAATCCGCGCATCGTGCTGCTCACTCCGGGCCCTTACAACGAGACCTATTTCGAGCATGCGTTCCTGGCCCGTTACCTCGGCTACACGTTAGTCGAGGGCGGCGATCTGACCGTGAGGGATTGCCGCGTGTTTCTGAAGACGCTCGGCGGCTTGCTTCCCGTAGACGTGATCGTGCGGCGGCAGGACGATCATTTCTGCGATCCCCTGGAGTTGCGCGCCGATTCCATGCTCGGCGTGGCGGGCTTGGTGCAGGCAGTACGGATGGGCAACGTCGCGATCGCGAATGCGCTGGGATCAGGTCTCGCGGAATCGCCGGCCTACGCGGCGTTCCTGCCGGGACTGTGCAAGCTTCTGCTCGGCGAAGCTCTGAAGATGCCGACGGTGGCCACGTGGTGGTGCGGCGAAGAGGGTCCGCTCAAGTACGTAACCGATCATCTGGATAGCCTTGTAATCAAGTCGACGTTTCCGGGTTCGCGCGCGGCGCCGATTTTTGGCGCGAGGTTGAGCAAAGAGGAAAAGAAAAAAGTGCTCGACCGAGTGCGCGCACAGCCTGACTTATATGTCGCGCAGGAGCACGTTGCGCTGTCGACAGTTCCGGTGTGGGAGCAAAACCGGCTCGATCCGCGGCATCTTGTGATACGCGTTTACGCAGTGCCTTCCGGGAATGGCTCGCCGAGCGGTTATGTGGTGATGCCGGGCGGGCTGACGCGGATCTCGAGTTCGCTCGAAACGATGGTCGTTTCGATGCAGAGCGGCGGAGGAAGCAAGGACACGTGGGTGCTGGGCGACGCTCCCGCGCCGCCGTTTACGCTGTTGCGTCCGGCGAAGCATCCGCTGGAAGTCAGCCGGGCTACGTTCGATCTGCCCAGCCGAGTCGCCGATAATTTGTTTTGGCTCGGCCGCTACACGGACCGCGTGGAGTCGATGGTTCGCGTGACACGCGCGATCCTCACACGCTTCCAGGAAGGCGACGCGACGCGCACGGCTGGACTGAACGCAGGGCTCGAAATCCTAGCGGCGCTCGGCTATCTGCCCGATTACGACGGCGATGAACGCGAGCGCGTTCCCCAAGCAGAGCGTGAAGTTCTCGCCATGATTTACGATCCGGTCGCGCCCAACGGATTGGTGGCCGCCATTCATCAGGTACGCAGTGTGGCATGGCTGCTGCGGGACCGAATATCGGTGGACGCGTGGCTGATTTTGAATCAACTCGACCGGCAGTTCGCCGCGGTCGCGCCGGCCGAAGCATTCCGCGTCAGCGCGGCGCAGGATCGCCTGAATCACGTAATCGTGACGTTGTCTGCGTTTTCTGGTTTGGTCATGGAAGGCATGACGCGCGGCGACGGATGGCGCTTCCTCGATATCGGCCGGCGCCTGGAACGGGCCGTGCAAATGACCGGGTTGTTGC
>JASHRP010000691.1 GCA_030037375.1 Bryobacteraceae bacterium
ACGCTCAGCGGAGTAGCGCAAGTGAACGTGTTCGGCGCGATGAAATATGCGGTGCGCATTCAGGTCGATCCGTCGCAGCTTGCTTCGCGCGGCATCGGCATCGATGAAGTGCAGGCGGCTGTCAATAAGCACAACGTGAACCTGCCTTCGGGCACGTTGTGGGGTCCGCAGCAGGCCTTCACCGTCGAGGCGAACGGGCAGGTGATGAACGCGGATGCGTATCGTCCGCTCGCCGTGACCTATCGCAACGGTACGCCGGTTCGACTGGGCGATCTGGGCACGATCGTCGACGGAGTTCAAGACCCGCGCAACGTCGCCTGGTACAACAACAACCGCGCCATCATGTTTCAGGTGCAGAGGCAGCCTGGAACCAACACCGTGGAGATTGTGGACCGCGTCAATGCGCTTCTCCCGGATTTCCGCGCGCAACTTCCGCCGGCGATTCATCTGGACACCGTGTATGACCGTTCTGAATCGATTCGTGATTCGGTCAATGACGTGAAGTTCTCTTTGGAGCTCGCGATCGTTCTAGTCGTGCTCGTTATCTTCGTCTTCCTGCGCAACGTCTCGGCGACCATCATCCCAAGCCTGGCGCTGCCGCTTTCGGTCATTGGCACCTTCGCGGCGATGTCTCTGCTGGGCTACACGCTCGATAATCTCTCGCTTATGGCGCTGACGCTGGCCGTGGGCTTCGTGGTCGATGACGCGATCGTGGTGCTCGAAAACGTAGTGCGACACATGGAAATGGGGAAGTCCCGCTTCGAGGCTGCGATGGAAGGCGGTAAAGAGATCGCCTTCACCATTCTTTCGATGACGCTGTCTCTGGCCGCGGTGTTCATCCCGGTGTTGTTCATGGGCGGCATTATCGGAAGGCTGTTCCATGAGTTCGCCGTGGTGATCATGGTTTCGATTTTGATCTCCGGCTTCGTGTCCCTGAGCCTTACGCCGATGCTGTGCAGCCGTTTCCTGAAGCCGCCTTCGGAGAAACACAACGCCTTGTTCCGAGCCTCGGAGCGCGTGTTCGACGGCATGCGTGACGTCTATGGCTGGACTCTGCGCCGTGTGGTCCGGCACCGGTTCGTATCGCTGCTGGCCGCGGTCGGAACGCTCGTCGCGACCGTGTACCTCTATCGCATGGTGCCCACCGGATTCATTCCCAGCCAGGACACCGGACAAATTCAAGGCACAACGGAGCTGCCGCAGGACGCATCCTTCGATGCGATGGTGAAATCGCAGATGCAAGCCGCGGCGATCGTGGCCGCGGACCCGAACGTGGAGGGTTTCTTCTCCGCGGTCAACGCGAGCGGCGGCAACAACGGCGCAAACGCCGGCCGCCTCTTCATGCGTTTGAAGCCGCGCTCTGAGCGGACCATGTCGCCGGAGCAGATCATCGACTCCATGCGGCCCAAGCTGAACGCCATCCCCGGCATTCGCACGTACTTGACCAATCCGCCGCTGATTCGCATCGGCGGCCAGCAGTCCCGCAGCCAGTATCAGTTCACATTGCAATCGCAGAACCTGGACGAACTCTATAAAGCTTCCGGCGACTTCGAAAAACGGATGAAGCAGATCCCCGGCCTCACCGACGTCAACAGCGACCTGGAAATCACCAGCCCGGAAGTGATGGTGGACATCGATCGCGATCGGGCCTCCTCGGTGGGCGTGACGGCGGATCAGATCGAGGATGCCCTGTACAGCGCCTACGGTTCGCGGCAAGTCTCCGATATTTACACGCCGACCAATGATTACTGGGTAATTCTGGAGATGCTGCCGCGGTATCAGGCCGATCCAAATGCCTTGAATCTTTTGTATATCCGCTCCGCCACCGGAAAACTGGTGCCGCTGAGCGCGGTGACCAAGCCTCGCACCACCGTGGGTCCTCTGGCAGTGACGCATTTGGGGCAACTGCCGTCAGTCACTTTTTCCTTCGACCTCGCGCCCGGCGTTTCGCTAGGCGAAGCAACCGGCCGCATCGAAGAAGCCGCTCAGGAACTGCCCGCGGATATTCACACGGCGTTTCAGGGCGTCGCGGCGGCATTCCAATCCTCGCTGACCGGAATGGGATTCTTGCTTGTGATGGCGATTCTGGTCATCTACATGGTCCTCGGGATTCTGTACGAGAGCTTCATTCACCCGCTCACGATTCTTTCCGGATTGCCGTCGGCTGGACTCGGCGCGCTGGCCACTCTGCTGCTGTTCCACGATGAGCTGAACATTTACTCTTTCGTCGGAATCATCATGCTCGTCGGCATCGTGAAGAAGAACGCGATCATGATGATCGACTTCGCGCTCGAAGCCCAGAAGCTGCACGGCGCTTCACCGGCTGAGGCGATTCAAGAAGCCTGCCTGGTGCGTTTCCGTCCCATCATGATGACCACGATGGCCGCTCTGATGGGCACTCTGCCGATCGCGATGGGGATGGGCGCGGGCGCGGAGGCCCGCCGGCCGCTGGGATTGGCCGTCGTCGGCGGATTGGTGGTTTCGCAGTTGTTGACCTTGTACATCACTCCCGTGGTCTTCATTTACATGGAGCGCTTCCGCGGCCTCGGCAAAAAGCGCAAGCGCGGAACAAGAAACATCGAGCCGATGCCCGAACCCGCCGGCGCTCTGGGGGATTGATGGCCAGCTCCCTCCACCACCATCGCTACTCCGACGCCGCGTACCTCGACTTCTGCAAAGCGAATCCCAACCTCTCGACGGAGCGCACAGCCGAAGGAAAGATTGTCATTGTGCCTTCGGCAGGCTATGAATCCGATGATCAAAATGCCGAAGTAATCGCCCAGTTGCGAGTCTGGGCGAACGAAGACGGACGCGGCCGTGCGTCCGGCGCGACGGCGCAATTCTTTCTGCCTGATGGATCGGCGCTCTCTCCAGACGCGGCCTGGGTGTCGTACGATTCGCTCGAAAAGATCTCGCCTGAGGAACGCAGGCGCTTTCCGCACTTGGCCCCTGAATTCGTTATCGAGATCATGTCCCCCACGGATCGCCTCGCCGCGGCGAAAACGAAAATGAATCGATGGATTGCCAACGGCGTCCAGCTCGCCTGGCTGATCGATGGCGATCATCGGACTGTCTACGTCTATCAACCGGAGAAATCCGTCGAGATTCGGAAAGGTGTCCTGAAGCTCGCGTGCAAGGGTCCCGTGAAGGGCTTCGTCCTTCAATTGCGAACTATCTGGGAGGGCCTTAAATAACCATGCGCGTTATGCTCCTCACGGCGGCCGCGATGCTGCCTCTTCTTGCCCAAACCAATAAGAAAGACACTGGCGCGGATTGGCCGATGTTCAATCGCGACCTCGCCGGCACCCGCTATTCGCCGCTCACGCAGATCAACACCGCCAATGTCGCCAAGCTCGCCAAGTCCTGGAGCTATAACTTCAATCGCCCCGGCAAGCAGATCCACGGCGATAGCCCCAGCGAGCTCTATCAAGAGATCACTCCCATTGTCGTCAATGATGTGTTGTACATGCCGTCCGGCGATCGCGTGGTGGCGCTCGAACCTGAGACGGGCAGGGAACTCTGGACCTACGAATTACCCAGCGGCCTCGCGTCTTTCCGTGGCGTCGCCTATTGGGCCGGCGACCGCAACAACCCGCCTCGCATCATCTTTACCACCGGCCGCAAAATGATGGCGCTGAACGCCCGCACCGGCAAGGTCGATCCCGGCTTCGGCAAAGAAGGCACGGTGGATTTGGTCGTCCCGTACGACGGCGTTCCGACCATCTACAAAAACATGCTGCTGATCGGGACCAACTTCTACGGCCCCGGCGAGCGGCACATCGGTCCGCAGCTCGAACAAGCTGGCGGCCAGATCCCGGTGGAGCACGGCTACGACGTCCGCACCGGCAAGGAGCTCTGGACCTTCCACACCTTCCCGAAGCCGGGCGAAGTCGGCCACGACACTTGGGGCAAGAACTTCGAAGGCGGCGACAGCTCGCAGAATCGCACGGGCAAT
>JASHRP010000692.1 GCA_030037375.1 Bryobacteraceae bacterium
GCGAAACGCGGTCCTCGATGGTCAAGTTTTTCTTCGTGGTGCTGGGGGTCGCGGCGGGTGTCGGCGCGCTGAGCGGCGTGCGCGGATTCAGCCAGAGCTTCGAAGGCATGTTGACGCGTGAGGCTCGCACGGTGATGGCCGCCGATCTCACCGCACGCCAATTCGTTTTGCCGGATCCGAACCAGACGGCTCAGCTCGATGCGCTGGCCGCGCGCGGAGTGGAGCGGACGCTAATCACGGAGACCGTTTCCATGGCGTCGGCGGCGGCGTCCAATTCCAACAGCGCGCCGCCGGTGCTCATCTCCATCAAAGCCGTCGATCCATCTCGTTATCCGTATTACGGGCAAGTGAAGCTTTCGCCCGACATCCCGCTTCAGCAGGCGCTGACGCCGGACTCCGTGGTGGCCGGCGAGGATTTGCTGATTCGCGTGGGCGTAAAAGTTGGCGAAATGATTCGCGTGGGCGGTCAGGATTTCCGCGTCGCCGCGACGGTTCTATCGGAACCCGACCGTTTGTCCGGAAGCCTGAACATCGGGCTGCGCATGATGATGTCGCGCGAGGCGCTGGAGCGCACCGGACTGATGCAGATCGGGAGCCGATCGGCGCAACGGTTTCTGTTCAAGCTGGATGCGGGCGCGCCGCCAGTGGCGGACGTTCGCGCGGCGATCAGGAGCGCATTGCCGGATTCGACCATCGCGGATTTCCGCCAATCCCATCCGATCATCACCGCGGGACTGAATCGCGCCACCGTGTTTCTCAGCCTGGTCAGCTTGATTGCGCTGATTGTGGGCGCGATCGGCGTGGGGATGGCGATGCACGCGCACCTGCAGCAGAAGATGGACAACATCGCGGTGATGAAATCGCTGGGCGCGTCCTCGGGCGAGATCATGCGCATCTTTACAATCCAGACGTTGATGCTCGGACTTGCGGGCGGCATCGGCGGAGTGATCGTGGGGCGCGGCGTCGAGCAGGCTTTCCCCGCGCTGATCAACAAACTCTTCGCGATCGACGCGCCGGTGACGTGGCACGTCGCGGCCGCGGCGCAAGGAATCGCGGCCGGGATTCTCACCACGCTATTGTTCACCGTTCCGCCGCTGCTGGCGATTCGAGGCATCCGGCCGTCGTTGATTCTTCGCCGCGACATGCCCGACGCGAAACCGCCGTGGACCAAGCGCGTGCGGGAGACCAAACCCGCTCTGATCGCGGCGGGCATCATTTTGGCGGGAATCGGGTTGCTTGCGGCTTGGCTTTCCGATTCGCCGAAAGTCGGGGGATACTTTGCGGGCGCTTTGTTCGTAAGTCTGCTGGCGCTGGCCGGGATCGCGTCGGTGATGCTCAAGAGCCTTCGCGAGTTTGTGAAGAGATCCCCGTGGAAGATCCCTTCACTCGTCCGGCAAGGCTTGGCGAATCTGTACCGGCAGGGCAATCAGGCGCAGGCGATTCTGGTCGCGCTGGGGCTGGGCGTTACGTTCACTCTGACCGTCTATCTGGTCCAGAACTCGCTGGTGAAGGAGATCATCGCGACCGCGCCTCCGGAGATGCCCAACGTGTTCTTGATCGGCGTGACCGGAGCGCAGACCGGTCCGCTGAAGGAGCTGATCGCGAAGCAGGCGGGCGTGATTGCGCCCCCGGAACTTGGTCCGGCGGTTTCCGCGCGGCTGGTGAGCATCGACAACAATCCGGTGACCGAATTTACCGCGGAGGGCGTGCGCCGGCGCTTCGCGAATACGCGATCGGTTACCTGGGAAGCCGAGCAGCCGTCCGACGTTACCGTCCTGCAAGGCGCATGGTGGGCAAAAGGAACGAAGGAGCCGGTGGTTTCGGTCGAAGACGATGCCGCCCGGACGCTCGACCTGCACGTGAGCGATGAACTGGGAATGACGTCGAGCGGACGCACGTTTCAGGCGCGAGTGGTGGCGATCCATCGCGTGGATGCGATGCGCTCGACGCCTTCCGCCGAGTTCGTGTTCAATCCCGAGGCTCTGGCGGGTTTGCCCGTCGTCTACTACGGCGGAGTGCGGATGCAGCCGTCCGATGTCGGCCCGTTGCAGCGCGCGGTGTTCGACAAATTTCCGACGATCACCGTAGTCAACATTGCTGACGCGCTGGCCATCGCGCAACAGGTGGTGGATCAGATAGCCTTGGTGATCCGGTTCATCTCAGGCTTTGCGATTCTGGCCGGGGCGATCATCCTGGCGGCGAGCGTCGCGGGCACGCGCTTCCGGAGGGTTCGCGAGGTGGTGATTTTGAAAACGCTGGGCGGGACGAAGCGGCATGTCCAACGTTTGTTCTCGATCGAATTTCTAACTCTCGGCGTTTCCGCCGGCTTGCTGGGCGCGATGCTGGCAGCCGCGTTTTCGAGCCTGGTGCTGAAACGATTGCTCGATGCCAAGTTTCAATTCGATGTACCGGCAACTTTAGTTGCCATCGCGGGGACGGCTTTGCTGGCGAACGTCTCCGGGTGGCTGGCGAGTTTCCGGATCCTGCGTCAGAAACCGCTGGAGGTTCTGCGTCAGGAATAAACGAGTAAAATAATTCTCCAGAGGGTTTCGATGAAGTTGCGGGGATGGATTTTACTGACTGTCGCCGCGGGATTGGCCGCGCCGCTGGCTTTTCGCGCGCAGGGGCCAGGTCCCATCGATCCTCGTCCCAAGCTCGGCAAGGCCGAGCCCAAGCAGGATTCTCAACCGGACGATGTGCGCGTGAACATCCGCGCGGATACCACCTTGGTGCTGGTGCCGGTGGAGGTTAGCGACCCTCTCAACCGTCCGGTCTCCGGCCTGGACGCCGAGAACTTCAAAATCTTCGACGATAAGGTGGAGCAGAAGATCACCTCGTTCGCCATGGAGGACGATCCGATCGCGGTCGGGCTGGTTTTCGACGTGAGCGGGAGCATGCAGCGGGACCTGGGGCAGACTCGCATGGCCGCGCAACGATTTTTCAACACCGCGAACAAGGGGGATGAGTTCTGCCTGGTGGTGCTGTCGAGCGAAGCCAAGGTCGCGGTGCCGCTGACCGATCGCCCCAGCCAGATCGACAGCGAGCTGATGTTCGCCAAGGGCGGCGGGTCGACCGCGCTGCTGGACGGCGTGTATCTCGGCTTGAACGAGGTCAAAAAATCCAAGAAGCTGCGAAAGGCGCTGATCGTCATCTCCGATGGCGGAGAAAACAACAGCCGCTATACCGAAACCGAAGTCCGCAACGCGATTCGCGAAAGCGACATTCTGATTTACGCCATCGGCGTGTTCGGGACCGGGTACGGGTCCAATTATCCGGATCAGTCGGTTCTCTCTAACCTGACCAAGGAGACCGGCGGACGCATGTTCCCCACGCAAGGGATGCCGATCGCGGACTTCGCGGATAAAATTGTCACCGATCTTCGCAACCGCTACATGCTCGGGTATTCGCCGACCAATTCAAC
>JASHRP010000693.1 GCA_030037375.1 Bryobacteraceae bacterium
CATTCTTACTATTGATCTGGGTGAGCGGCGAATAGCGCGTGCCGCCGAGGTCGTGGCTGTACATCGGCCAATCGCCTCCCGCGGGGATCGGAGACTGCGCGAACAGCGCGGATAGCGCAACGGAGCCCCCAAGGATCAGTTTCCACATGAGAGATAGCCTAACACCGTAAGCGAAACGAGAGTTCAGGCTACCTCCCCGACACGCAACAAAATACCGGGAGCTGGGTATAGAGCGGAAGGCTCGGGACCCCGTATCTTGAATATGGAAGCAGACCTATGCCCGCCGAGATCGTAGCCCCGTCAATTGACATAAAGCGGTTAGCAAGCTTCGATACCTGCACCCTGTCGAATGCGATCGAGCAACTCAATGTGCGTCTGAGGAACGAGGGGTTCGCGTCCGCGGGCCTGAGATGCCGTTTCCCGAGCCTGCCGCCCATCGTCGGCTATGCCGCGGTTGGCCGGATTCGGACAGAGACTCCGCCCGTCGATCACCGCTGTTACTACGACCGCATGGATTGGTGGGAGTACGTCAATTCGCTTCCGCGCCCGCGGATTATGGTGCTGCAAGATTCCGATCACACACCGGGACTGGGCGCGTTCGTCGGCGAAATTCACGCTGCGATCGGGACCGCTCTTGAGTGTATTGGATGTGTCACCAACGGCGCAGTACGGGATCTTAAGGCGGTGGAGGCGATGGGGTTCCAGCTAATCTCTGGCCGGATCTCGGTCTCACACGCGTACGCGCATATCAGCGAAATGGGCGAACCGATAGAGGTTGGCGGTCTGAAAATCTCGTCCGGCGATCTGATCGCCGCGGATCGTCACGGCGTCCTCTCGATTCCGCTCTCCGTAGCCGCGCAGGTTCCCGATCTCGCCGCGAAGATTCGCGAGTGCGAAAAGGAACTCGTGGATTTCTGCCGCTCCCCCAAGTTTTCGATAGAAGAATTGGCCGATCGGATCAGGCTCTCGAACTCGTACTGCGATCGTCCCTGGCCGCAGCGCTAACTCCCGTAAGACATTTCGGGAATTCTTGAGCCTCGTTTACCGGGTCCCCGCCAAGTGCAACCTATTGGAGACTCGAATCGTCTCCGATTCTAACCAAAGGAGGGGGTGCTAGACTTCCTATAAGTACAAGGGAGGGAGTCGCATCAATTGCTCATGCGCTCTGTCAAAGATGTTGTTCTTATAGCAGGCCTAGCCGTTGGGAGCGTTATGGTCCACGCCCAGGACACGGGCTGGATCACGGGTTCCGTCACCGACCCCACGGGCGCGCCCGTTCCCAAGGCGACGGTCAATCTGATCTTGCATGGCGGGTCGAAACCCGTTGCGACTACGGTCACGACGGCCCAAGGGTTGTTCACCCTCCAAACTCTGCGCCCGGTGTACTACGACCTCACTGTGGATGCGCCAGGATTTCAACAGTACCAGCTCGATAACGTGAAGGTCGATCCATCCCGGCCAACCGACCTACCCAAGATCGAACTTAAGGTGGCCGCCTTGGCTGCTTCGGTGAACGTAACGGCGGGTCTGGAGACGGTGCAAACCACCAGCCCGGAGCTTTCGACCACCGTGACCGCGGAACAGATCGAGCGGCTGCCGGTGGGCGATCGAAATCCTCTGGGCTTTATTAGCACCCAATCCGGCATCTCTCCTGCAAACGCCAACGGGTATGAGACGGATATCAACGGGCAGCGCTCTTCTTTCAGTAACGTCACCCTGGACGGCATGAACATCCAGGACAATTACATTCGAACTGGCGATTTGGATTACACACCCAATGAGCCGCTGCTCAGCCAGGTGCAAGAATTCACGGTAGTCTCCTCGAACCAGGGTACGGCGTCTTCAGGCGGAGCTTCGCAGGTGAACTTCACGACCCCGTCCGGGACCAACCAATTTCACGGCAGCGTGTTCTGGCAGAACCGCAACAACAAGTTTGCCGCCAACGACTTCTTCGATAACTCGGACGGCAATCCCCTGCCCCGTCTGAATTTGAATCAAGCTGGCGTGAGCGTCGGCGGTCCAATCAAAAAAGACAAGCTGTTCTTCTACACCACCTACGAACTGTACCGGCTGAAGAGCCAGGAGGAAGCGGACGCCACGATTCTTACGTCGACGGCCCGTCAGGGAATCTTCAGTTGGGTCACCCCAACCGGTCAGATTCAGCAGGCGAACATCCTGAATATCGTCGGTCTGCCGATGGACCCGCTGATGAGCCAGTTGCTGGCTCAGGTTCCGGATGCCAGCCACATCAATAACTACCGCGTGGGCGATAGCGAGCCAGGCCAGCTCCTGAACACGGCGGGCTACGGCTATTATGTGCGCAACAACCAGGAACGAGACAATGCGGAAGGCAAGATGGATTACTACATCAACCCGACCAACTCCATCACCGCTACGTACGCCTGGAATCGTGACCGAGTAGACCGTCCCGACGTCGGCCTCGATTACGGCACCATTCCGCCGTTTCAGAACGATGACTCGCGCAATCTCATAACGGCGGCGTGGCGCGTGAACCCACGGCCAACTTTGACGAATGAGGTTCGCGCCGGTGCGAACATCGCGCCAGCTACTTTCGGTTACACCGGGAGCGGCGGCCCGCTGCCCTCGTATCTGATCGGCGGCATGGATTACACTTCGCCGCAGGCATACGAGAATTCGTCCATCTTGGCTCAGGGACGAAATACGCGCACCTATAGTATTCAAGACAACGCCACATGGACGCATGGCCGCCACACGATCAAATTCGGCGCCTTCTACCAGGCGGACTACGTCCGCACCTACGACTACACGGGCACGATCCCCGCTTACAATGTCGGCATCGCTTCGACCAACCAGTCGGGCAATCTGCTGTTTCAATCGAATCTGCCCACGGCGAGCGCTCTTCAGTTGAATAGTGCGAACCTGCTGCTGGCGTCTCTCGCCGGACTGATCGATGACGATGGCCAGACATTCAATGTCACGAGCCAGACGTCCGGATTTGTGCCGGGCGCTCCCTACCTGCGCCACTTCACCTACGACAACCTGGCGTTTTACGGTCAGGACGAATGGAAAGTGCTGCCTCGGTTGACGGTGACCGCGGGTTTGCGTTGGGAGTACGACTCGCCGGTCAATGAGCGGGATTCGCTGGAACTTCAACCTCTGGTCACGGGGACTCCGGAACAGACTCTTCTGTCAGATGCGACTCTCTACTACACAGGCAACTCGATCAACCGGCCGTTCTATCGCAAAGACCTGAATAACTTCGCCCCGAACGTCGGACTCGCGTGGGATCCGTTTGGAAAAGGAAAGACGTCGGTTCGCGCCGGGTACTCCATCAGCTATGTCAATGACGAGGCGATCACCGTCGCCGAAGCGTTCACCGATACGAATCCGGGACTGGTTTATCCGGTCGCCAACTTCAA
>JASHRP010000694.1 GCA_030037375.1 Bryobacteraceae bacterium
GTGGATTATCATCGGCCGACCGATACTCCGGAAAAGATCGATTACGCACAGATTCAAATCATCACGAAGCTGGTGGCGGCGACGGGGTGGGAACTGGCAAATGACGAAAAAAGGCCTAAGCTGAAGGCGGACCTTCCGGAGCAGTTGGTCAAGGATATGAAGACGGCTCGGGATCAGGGGTGGGGGAAGGTGACGCCGGTGTTGGAGCCTTTGCCGGGGATGCCGTATTGATTGCGAAAGAGTTCGCGTGTCAGTGACACGGCGATACCGCGACTTGACCCCGTTTTGGCCGCCTTTCGGCAGACTCGAAGATTCGGCATGATAAGCTTCTCAGAAAGCTATGAAGCGAATCCTGCCTCTGGTCTGGGCGATCGCCATGCCGATGGCGGCGCTGGCGCATAACGTCTCCAAACGCGACGCATCCTTCCTTCAGTCGAACCACGGGGCGGCGATCGCGCCCTTCCTTTATTTAGGCGCGAAGCACATGGTGACCGGCTATGACCATCTGGCGTTCCTGGTTGGCGTGATCTTCTTTCTGTACAAGCTGAAGGACGTGGTGGCGTACGTCAGCCTGTTCACGCTGGGGCACAGCATCACGTTGCTGGCCGGGGTGTTGGGAGGGATTCACGCGAATTCGTATCTGGTCGACGCGATCATCGGGTTCTCGGTGGTGTATAAGGCGTTCGACAATATTGGCGGCTTCAAGCGGCTGCTGGGCTTCGAGCCGAATACGAAAGCGGCGGTGCTGATTTTTGGGTTGTTCCATGGGTTCGGCCTCGCGACCAAGCTTCAGGAATTGGATTTATCGAAGAACGGGCTGATCACGAATATCGTGAGCTTCAATGTGGGCGTGGAGATCGGGCAAGTGCTGGCGCTGACGGCGGTGTTGATCGCGCTGAGTTATTGGCGGACACGCGCGGGCTTCTTGAAACATGCGTTCGCGACCAATACGGCGCTGATGTCGGTGGGGTTCGTGCTGACCGGGTATCAGATCACGGGATACTGTCTGGCTTCGTAAGAGGGGATCGTGCAGGTACAAGAGCAAAATGAAATCGCGCCATCGAGGAGCGCGCTAGGGAAGGCGACGGGAATCGCGCTGGCGTTAGCGCTGCTGCTGCTGTTCACCGCGGTGCTGCCGGCGGAATATGGGTTCGATCCGCTGAAGACGGGGGCGTTGTTGGGGCTAACGGGAATCGCCAAAGCTGGCGACGATAATTCGAAAGGGCGCGCGGTGGTGACGGCGGCTCCAGGACAGAGCGCGGTTTACACGCCGCAGCCGAAGATTTACAAGGTCGACTCAGAGGATTTCAGTCTGGGTCCGGGCGAGGGCGTGGAGATGAAGTACCACATGCAGAAGGGCACGGGGATGGTGTACGCGTGGAAGGCCGACGGCGTTCTGCTGTACGAATTCCACGGCGAGCCGGACCAGAAGCCGAACAAAGATTATTACGAGAGCTATGAGCTGGACGACAAGGTGGGGAAGGATTCATCGTATGGATCGTTCACCGCGCCGTCAACCGGAATTCATGGATGGTTTTGGCAGAACAAGGGCAAGAAGGACGTGATGTTTCATCTGACCGTCGCGGGGTTCTTCGATTCGGCGAAGATGATGTCGGACGGCCAGGCGACGGAGATGCAGGTGGAGGACGCGAAGTAGGGGCGGCGGAGGGACGGCCCAAACGCCGCCCGCGACCGCTCCTCCGTGGGATTGCGGTCGCGGGATTCAGGAGGCCAGCCGAACTGATTACAGCCGGACTGACTTCACTGACTTCGTTCAGCCTTGGATGCCGTGCCCTGCGAGCTTCAGACCAACTCCGGCAGTCAAGAACCCGACGCCGATTAGCAAGAGCATCGGCAGATCGCTGGCTGTTTGAGGCAGCGTGGAGTTGTCGGAGTTCGAGGTCGAGTGGGCGGCGTTCGATTGAACGGTATCCGACGGCGCCGGCTGGTACCTAAGCAGGCGCGGCCGATTGAAGTGCGTTATCGTTGTTCGACGATTGAGTGGACGCCGGCTGCTCTTGTGTGGAAACAGAAGCGGACTGCTGGCTCGAATCGCTCGTGGTTACCGTGGCGCTGGTGGAGTCTGAGCTCGGCTGCGCCGCCGCAGTATCGGTGTCGTTGTCCGGAAGCTTGGTGGCGGCGAGATCTTGTTCGGAGGCTTCCGGGACCTGCTGGTTCGTCGCCCGAGTGATTGGCAGCGGGGGTACAAGAACTCATGCCCCTCGTAGTCGCCGGGCCAGAACCACTGGCGAATCGCGTTCGGACTCCCCGCAGGCATCTCGTAGTAATTGATAACGACTTTACCGGTCGGTTCGATGCGGCGAGCGGCGGTAGTCATGATCATCGCGTATGGGTGCTGGCCGTCCTCGCGCTTGACCTCCACAATGTGCCGATTGCTGGAGGAATTGAGCAGAATAAACATATATTTCCCGGCGGGCAGCACTGCGCCGGGCACTTGCACCGGGTCGCTGAACGTCACGTCTGTTTTTCTTGTCGTAATCGTCCGCGACGAGCGGCGCTCCGAGCAGAGCCGCCAAGCCGATCGGCATCGCGAGCCGGAAGAACCTTCCTACGTCGATCAAAAGCCTCCCGCGAGCTAACTCTCGCGTGTCGCTAGGAATGCGGCTGAGCGCAATTAGAATTTGGAGTTTATGAAGCGGCAGCCGAACGCCTTGTAAGCAAGGTTTGCACGACGGGCAAGGCCAAGCCGCTCGATCGCGCACGAAACAATTGCCGTGCTCTTGTCGCGGCTGTCGGTGAGTCGAGTAAGGCCGGTGCCACGAATCCAGCCCCAAAGGTCCTATCGA
Source organism: Bryobacteraceae bacterium (assembly GCA_030037375.1). Taxonomy (GTDB): domain Bacteria; phylum Acidobacteriota; class Terriglobia; order Bryobacterales; family Bryobacteraceae; genus Palsa-187. The sequence continues at coordinate 2,808 of JASHRP010000694.1, forward strand.
CAATCGACCAAACGGCGGTATGGCCCGTCGATCCAGAACGCTAAACTTGAATGGATGAGCCGGATTACTGGGCTGTTTGCGGTGTTAGCGATTCTGGGAATTGGCATGGCCGGATACGCTCGCACGAAGGTGAAAGAGGCGCCGGTCGATCCCGCGAAGGGAGTCAAGCTCGCCAGCCGGATTCCTTGCGATGGCGAGACCAACCCGGCGGATGAAGTGACGCTGGAGCCGACGTTTTCCTCGGGCGATTTCGAGCGGTCCTTCCGGATCGAGGTTTACGAGAAGGATTATTGCAAGCGCTTCGATCTGGGATTCAAGTGCCTGCAAGCGGGCCACGACTTATGGAAGCAGGAGTGGTCCGTGGACAGCGCGAAGCCGGCAAACGGCAGCGTGGGGCTCGATTCGTGCAATGAGTGGCGGGGGAAGGACGCGCCGCAGTACGTGCTGACCGGGTGGTATCGCGAGCCCGGCGATCCGAAGCAGCACCCTTGGAAACAGGCCGAGATCAAGAAGGTGCAAACCCGCTGGGAGACGTACGAATTCGCCGATCCGAACGGGGGAACGGCGCGGCTGGAGATCGACCGCGATTAGCCGCGGAATCCTGCTGTGCACAGTGCGGGGCTGCCGCGAGCCGCTGAAGCGCGAGGAGCGGCGGCTAGTTTGCCCGCGAAATCATTCGTTCGATATCGCGCGGAGCGGATATGTCAATTTGCTCCAACCTCAAGACAAGCGATCGAAACAGCCGGGGGATTCGGCCGAAGCCGTTGCGGCTCGGCAACGATTGCACGATCGCGGAGTGAGTGCGCCGTTGTTGAAATCGATTCTGGATGCGATCGCGGTGAAGCCGGATGAACGAATTCTTGACGCGAGCTGCGGGGATGGGTTTTATCTGGCGGGCTTGGCTCGGGAGGCGAGGGCGGAGGCGCATGGAATCGATATCTCGATTCCGGCGGTGAATGCGGCGGCGAAGCGGTATCCGGAGTTCGAATGGATCGTGGCGAACGCGGACCGATTCGTGCCCTACGAAGACGCGAGCTTCGATGTCGTGCTGTCGATTACGGGGCGAATGAACTCGACAGAGTTCCGGCGTGTGCTTCACGAGGATGGGCGGCTGCTGGTGGCGATACCTGCGCCGGACGATTTGAAGGAGCTGCGCGGCGAGGGGCGGGATCGCTCGGCTCGGACGATTGAGGATTTCGCGGGCGAATTTACGCTGGTTCAGAGAAGTGTCGCCGCTGTAAGCGTGGATCTGGATGCGGCCGGCGTCGAAGACGTGCTGGTGTCGATTTACCGGCCGATTCGAAAGGAAGCTCCTGAAGCCATGCGGCTGACGTTCAGTCTGGATCTGCTGTTGTTTCACCCGAAACGTTCCTGAGGGCGCTTTTGCTAGTCTGAGCAAAGCATGAAATTCACGACATTCGGCAGGACTGGAATTACGGTTTCGAGATTGTGCCTGGGTTGCATGAGCTACGGAGGCGGCGATCTTCCGGAGTGGGCGCTGGGCACGAAGGGATGGCACGTCGGAAAGGAAGAGGCGCGGGAACATTTTCGGATCGCGCTCGAATCCGGCATCAATTTTTTCGACACCGCGGATGTGTATTCGATTGGACGCAGCGAGGAGATCACGGGCGCGCACTTGCGGGAGATGGCGTCGCGCGACGACGTCGTGGTGGCGACGAAGGCGCATGGGGCGATGGGGCCGGGGCCGAACCGGCGCGGGCTCAGCCGCAAACACATCATCGAGGCTTGCGAGAATTCGCTGCGGCGGCTGGGAATGGATTACGTGGACCTGTATCAGATCCATCGCTGGGATTCATTGCCGGAGATCGAGGAGACGCTGGATGCGCTGGATTCGCTGGTGCGGTCAGGGAAGGTGCGCTATCTCGGCGCAAGCAGCATGGCGGCGTGGCAGCTTTCGAAGGCTCTGTATACGGCGAAGGAGCATGGCTGGCACAGATTTGCGTCGATGCAGAATCACTACAATTTGATTTATCGCGAAGAAGAACGCGAGATGATTCCGCTGTGCATCGATCAGGGGTTGGCGATCATTCCGTGGAGTCCGCTGGCGCGCGGATTCCTGACCGGCTCGCGCACGCGCGAAGGCGGATCGACCACGCGGTCGCAGGTGGATACGTTCGCGAAGGATATGTATTATCGCGAAGACGATTTTGCGGTCGCCGATGCCGTGGGCGCCGTGGCGAAGCCACGCGGAGTCTCGGCGGCGCAGGTCGCGTGCGCATGGGTGCTGCAAGCTCCAGGGGTGACTTCGCCGATTGTGGGTGCGACAAAGACGCAACACTTGAAGGATCTGATAGCGGCGGTGGATATCGAGCTGAGCGCGGACGAGATCGCGGCTGTAGAGAAGCCGTACAAACCGCATCCGATTCTCGGGCACGCGCAGCCGAAGGCGAAGGATATGCGGCGGTAGCGCAGCGCTGCTACACTGATTCCCAAGCCCCTCGTGAGGACATGCAGGACTCCGAAGTCCGTGGAGATGAGCGATGTCCCAAGCAATATCTGAGTCGCCCCACGATCTGGGCGGCTACATCAATCTAAAATTGGCCGCTCTTGGCGAGCCAGTCAGCCGCGCCACGGCCGATCCGCGATTTCTCGAAATCGCCGGGCCGCTGCTGCGAAACCACTATCAGAAAGATTTGCTGCTGGGGGACCGGCTCTGCCCGGCGGATGCACGCATTCAGGCGTTTCTAGATTGTTGTCTCAAAGACGTTTGTCCGGACGGCGCACCCCGGTTGCCTTCGCGGACGTTCGTGCTGGACCGGCCGGGATTGGCTAGGGCTCTTTCGTTTCCGCCTCAGGCCCACAGCTTTGCGTCGGCATATTTACGGTCCTACCGCGTAGCTCAAGGAGTTCTGCATAATCCGAAGACGGACCGGCGAACGACACAGGGAGTGTTTCACGTAACCGAAGGAGGGTTGCCGATTCCGGCGGATAAGGTCGCGGCGCCCAAGCAGGCTTTCGCGGCGCTGCTGAGAGAAGCGTTGCGTCCGCCGAAGGACGTGCTGACGCTGCCGTTCACCGCGGATCAGAGCGATCAGGTGCATCTGTTCGCGTCGGTGCTGCTGCGGCCAGTGATCTGCCCCGCAACCGGTTCCGATCCTCGAAAGACGATGGAGATTCGCTGCTTCGCGCCGGGCAGCTTGATCAGCAATCTGGATTTTCTCGAAAGTATTTTCGGCAATGGTGGCGATCCGTCATTGCCGGAGAATGACGCCGCGCTGGATGTGATGCACTGGAGCGGACATAGCGGGTGCATTATTCTCGCGCCGCACTTGCTGGGGTTGAAGAAGAAGGATCTGGGTCTGCCGCACGAGAGCGAGGCGACGAATCGGCAGCGGCGGGATGAGATGTGCTGGCGGGATGAAGAGGAAGTGTACAATTCCGGGCGCGCATTTAAGATTACATGCCGGGATCAACATGGCGTTATTGTCACGATATTGGCCGATAATTATTACGGCTATTGCAAGAAGGAGGTCAAGACGCAGATCAGCTTCGCGGCCAACCTCTTCGGACTGTGCGAGGAGGAGCATGCCGGCGGCGCGATTGCGTACCCGGCGTACATTCTCGGTCAGGATTTTTACGCGGACAGAACCGTGAGTCTGAAGAAGGCCCGCTATGCGGACGGCCTGAAGATCCTCGGCGAGATGGCGGAGGCGGCGCCGGAGGGTTACGCGGTCGACAGGCGGTATGCCGATATTTTCTACGTGCCGGAGAATGCGGCGTTTCACGTGGGCTCGGGAGTCGTCGAGTGGAAGGAGGGCGGCGAAACTCGCGGCTTGAAGCTGAGGTCGGGCGCGGCGTACTTCTTGCCGTCGGGGTTCCGGGTGAGGATGGAGAAGCAGACCTCGGGGTCGGCGTGGAGGCTGGTGGGGACGCGGCCGCGCGGAACGTTCTGCCACAAGCCATGCACGGTCTCGGGCGGCGGGAAGTCCGAAATTTCGAAGTCGATTGCGCAGGCGCTGCTGACTGGTCCGGTGTTCGTGCGCGATTATCACACGGACATGGACCAGGTCGCTGAGATATTCGCGAAGGATTATTCGTCGATTTATAAGAACCGGCCAGCGGATGCGCGCACGAGAAGGCCGATCCTGAGCGCGGGGCGGACGCTCGGATCGGTGATCCAGCTTCTGACCGCATCGCCGGAGTATACGGACGAATACAACGAATGGGTTCGGTCCCTGCCGCAGACGACGCGCCAATTGGTGTTCGCGATTAAGCGCTATTACGATCCCGAATGGGGGGAACGCTGGCGAGAGCATTTTACGGTGGATCGCATCAACGGATTCCTGGGCCATGAGCTGAAGTTTGACAATCAGAAGTTAGCGAGCAACTACTTGCGCGTCGGCTTCGACCAGGAAGGGTCTTCTCAAATACACAGCTGGAGAATTTTCAAGCTGCGGCCGGATTTCTATCCCGCGGACAAATTGCAAGTAGAGGACGATATCAGCGCGTCGGTCGTGGTGCCGCGCGAAAGCCTCAATGACCTGGATCCGGCGTACGCGAATCCGAGCGTGAAGCT
>JASHRP010000695.1 GCA_030037375.1 Bryobacteraceae bacterium
GCAGCTTCGCTGGGAGGTGTTCAATACGCTGAACCACGCCAATTTTGGATTGCCGGTCAGTTCCTTGGACTCGCCCGCCGTTGGCTCGATTACGTCGGCTGGGCCGGCGCGCATCATCCAACTCGGGGCGCGTGTTCAGTTTTAGGGGTCACATGCTCGCATCTCTGCAAAAGATAGGGAAGACGCGGATCGGGAAGGCGCTGATGCCGTTGGCAGCGATCATTCTGACGCTGCTGATCCAGTTCGTGTTGCAACTCCTGCTTCCCAAGGCAATGGACTTCCCCTACGCGTTCCTCTATCTGATCGCGATCTTCGCGTCGGCGTGGTGGGGAGGTTACTTCCCCGGAGTCGCCGCATCGCTGCTCACCATGGTGGCGCTGCCGTGGGCCGTCGCACCCGATCATCACTTTCCTCACATCGATGCGAGCCGTTTGGGGCTGTTGCTCGCTCTTTCGCTCGGTATCAGCGGCATCGCTCACGCACAGAGGCGAATTCGGGAGGCGCTACGCCGGGCGAACGACGAGCTCGATATTCGCGTTAAGGAACGAACCAAGGAACTGGCGGCCACGGTACAGGCCCTGGAGTTTGAGGTTGTCCAACACAAGGCCACCGAAACGCGCCTCGAAATTCAATTGGAGCGCTTGAATCTGCTCGATCAGATCACCCGCGCCATCGGGGAGCGTCAGGATTTGGCCAGCGTCTATCAGGTGGTGATCCGCCGCTTGGAAGACGACTTTCCCATCGACTTCGGCTGCGTCTGCCTGTACGATGCCTCCGCGGAGCTGCTGACGGTGACTCGCGTCGGAGTAGGCAGTCAAGAACTGGCCGAGAAACTCGCGATGACGGAAGAGTCGCGCATCGCGGTCGGTCAAAACGGACTGGCGCGATGCGTGCAGGGCCACCTCGTCTATGAGCCGGATGTAAGCGAGCTAAGCTTCCCGTTCCCGCAATGCCTCGCCCAAGCTGGATTGCGCGCGGTTGTTTCGGCGCCACTGCAGGTCGAAACCCACGTCTTTGGGGTCCTGATCGCGGCGCGACGGCAGCCGCGCAGCTTCAGCAGCGGAGAATGCGAATTCCTGCGGCAGCTCTGCGAACACGTAGCCCTTGCCTCTCATCAATCCCAGGTTTACGAGGCGCTCCAACACGCATACGACGACCTGCGCCAGACCCAGCAAACCGTCATGCAACAAGAGCGGCTGCGCGCGTTGGGGCAGATGGCCAGCGGAATCGCCCACGACATCAATAACGCTCTTTCGCCAGTGGCGCTATATACGGAGCTGCTGCTCGAAACCGAACCGAATCTCAGCGCCCAGACGCGCCGCTATCTCGAAACGACGCAGCGCTCGGTGGATGACGTCGCGCACACGGTCGCGCGCATGCGCGAGTTCTATCGCCAGCAGGAGCCGCAACTGGTGCTGTCGCCGGCGGACCTCAGCAAGCTCGCGGATCAAGTCTTGGATCTGACTCGCGCGCGCTGGAGCGATATGCCGCTGCAGCGCGGAATCGTCATTCAACTGGTTCGAGACCTCCCTGGCAACTTGCCAACGGTGGCCGGAGTGGAAAGCGAAATCCGGGAAGCGCTGACCAACCTCGTGTTCAACGCCGTGGACGCAATGCCGGAGGGCGGGACCCTCACGCTTCGCGTCAAGGCCGTCGCTGGCCGAGGGAAGGCGGGGTATGTCTCGATGGAGGTCACGGACACCGGCATGGGGATGAGCGAAACAACACGCCGCCGCTGCCTGGAACCCTTCTTCACAACCAAGGGAGAACGCGGCACCGGTTTGGGGCTGGCGATGGTCTACGGTATCGCGCAGCGCCACAACGCGGAAATCGAAATCGATAGCGTCCTTGGCAAGGGTACCACCATGCGGATGTTATTCCCGGTGAGCCCTGCTGTGGACGGTCCGAAACCGGATGCCGATTCCGGCCCGGTCCTGACGCGCCTCCGGGTTCTGGTCGTCGACGACGATCCGCTGCTCATCAAATCGTTGCGCGACGCGCTGGAAATCGATGGCCATTTGGTTAAGACGATGAACGGCGGCAAGGAGGGCATCGAGGCGTTTCAGCAATCGGTCGCACAAGGAGAAACGTTCGCGGTGGTCATTACCGATCTCGGCATGCCTTATGTCGACGGACGGAAAGTTGCGAGCGCGGTTAAAGCCGCGAGTCCGTCGACGCCGGTCGTCTTGCTGACCGGCTGGGGACAGCGGCTGACACAGGAAGGAGATATTCCGCCGCATGTCGATCGCGTCTTAAACAAACCGCCCAAGCTGCGCGACCTCCGCGCCGTGCTTCGGGAGCTTGTCGGAGACAACGGCTTGGCAGCGCTGGCGCGGGAGCTTCCACCGGTCCCGAACGGCGCGCCGCAAGCGGCGGGGTCGAGAGAGGGCGCCCAAAGATAAGCGAATGGATAAGAACATAATTCAGAACAGCCGAATCCTCCTGGTGGATGATCAAGCTCCCAATCTGATGCTGATGGAGCGCATCCTCAAGGACGCCGGCTATCGCCACTGGAACAGCTACACCGACGCACGCAAGGCTCTTGCGGACTTCTCTTCGATTCAGCCCGACCTGGTCGCATTGGATTGGAGAATGCCGAACATGGACGGCTTGTCCTTCCTGCGGCAGATCCGTTCCCGCATTCCGGCTGGCGATTTCGTTCCCACGCTTGTGTTGACCGCGGAAAACGGCCGCTCCACACGGCAAGCCGCTCTCGCCGCCGGAGCCAAGGATTTTTTAAGCAAACCGCTCGATGTTTCGGAAACGCTCCTGCGCATTTATAACCTGCTCGAAACTCGCTGGCTTCACATGGAGCTTCGGACTCATAACGAAACACTGGAGCAGCGTGTTCGGGACCGCACGCAGGAACTGGAGCGCGCCCAACTCGAGCTTCTGCAGCGCCTCGCTCTGGCCGCGGAATATCGGGATGACTGCACTGGCCAGCATGCGCAGCGCGTAGGACAACTTGCCGCGCTGCTGGGCCGGGCAATCGGACTCGAACAAGAACAAGTGGAGCTGCTTCGCCGCGCCGCGCCGCTGCACGATATCGGCAAGATCGGAATTCCAGATGGGATTCTGCTCAAGCCAAGCAAGCTCACAAGCGAAGAATATACCCAAATCAAACGGCACACCGACATAGGCCGCATCATTCTTTCCGGCAGCGCATTCCCGACTCTTCAGATGGCCGAGCGCATCGCGCTGTATCACCACGAACGGTGGGACGGCTCGGGCTATTACGGATTGGCAGGCGACGCAATTCCGATCGAAGCGCGCATCGTGAGCGTCGCGGATGTTTACGACGTCATCACGCATGTGCGTCCTTATAAGGAAGCGCAGTCGCCGTCGGAGGCGCTTGCGCTCCTCCAGGATGAGAGCGGAAAGCAGTTCGATCCCAACCTGGTTCAAGTGATCTCGGAGCTGAACGTTCCCCAGGATCTCGCCGCGCTCGGCGAAGCGTTAGATGGGAACGCGCGGCCGGTCGCGGTGGAGTTGCCCGCCGTTCAGGCGAGCTAACCAATCAAGTGCGGAACGAACTGACTGAGGTTCGTCGTGATAGGAATCCCGGACTCACGGATACCGATTCCCGCGGCCGACTCGCCGGTTTGATGCCCGATCACCCAACTGCCGATCACCGGGTACTTGCCGTCAAAGCTTTTGAGCGGCGCTAGCGCCTGGTATACGAATCCCTCTTCGCCATAATCGCCCTCCGTCACGAGCTCCGCGGCGGGAAGATGCATCGTCACGTTTGCGCCTTCCCTGCCCAGGAGCGGTTTCTTGACCCATGACGATGCTTGCGCAGGCGGTTCCCAACTGGCCTCGAGCAAGTTGGGATGGTTCGGGTAGAGCTTCCACAAAACCGGCAGCAATCCTTTGTTCGACAGCAGCATTTTCCACGCTGGTTCCATCCAAATGACCCCCGGCGAATCGAGATGTGCCCCGAACTCCTCCCGCACCATCCATTCCCATGGATACAGCTTGAACACCGCGCCCAGCGTCCTTCCTCCTGGGGCGAGGAAGCTCACGCCATCCCAGCCGATCTCGTCGATGAGAAAGCTCGCTGTGGAAAGTCCCGCTTGCGTTGCCGTATCGAGAAGATACGTAACCGTCATCAGGTCTTCCTCATCATCGGCGGAACAAAAGTCGACGTGGCGTCCCGGTAAATAGGGAATCAATTCCCGCCACTGCGCCATCAATCGCTCATGAATCGAATTGAATTGATCCTTGCTCGCATGCGTCTCCTCCAGCCAGAACCACTGCACGACCGCCGCTTCCAGCAGCGACGTGGGCGTGTCGGCGTTGTACTCCAGGAGCTTGGGCGGACCATCGCCGTCGTAGGCGAAATCGAAGCGTCCATAAAGAGAAGGCGGTTCTGCGTCCCAGGAATTCTCGATCAGCGCGACGGCGGCGTCCGGAATCCCCATCCGCCGATACAGCTCTTTATCGATGATGTGCTGAGCCGCGGCCAGCGCCATTTCCGCGAGTTCATTGGTGACTCGCTCCAACGTCTCGACTTCGCGAGCCGAGAATTCGTAGAACGCCGATTCGTTCCAATAGGAGCTGCCTTCGGGACTGTGCCAACTGAGCCCCGCGGCTTCTACTCTGCGCTGCCAGCCATCGCGCGGGCACGCCGGAACTCGCCGCACGACTACCCCCCGCCCTGACGCCGCTTCGCCGTGGCCCCGAACCCACCGATGCGCGCGTCGGCGAACCCGTTGTGCGCGGCGGAAATGCATCGCCCGGGAATCGGGGAGTTGCCCATCGGTACGGATCTTAGAATTTGATCGCAGTCACCTGGATCGGGCTGCGCCGCCGCCGGCGTCTGTCCGCCCGCCGCGGACATGCTGATCGCGGCCACAACTGTCAGCGTTATGGATTGCGACTTTTTCAACGCCTGGGAGACCTACCCGAATGTATCACCGCTTCGGGGCCGAATCCAGGAGATTCCTGCAGGCGGTCTAAAATTGGCGGACGAACGGCCTAATGAGTGCCATGATAGGTAGTCGTGAGAGTGATAGCCGCATGAGAATCGACAAGTGGCTTTGGGCCGCGCGGTTCTTCAAGTCCCGCGCACTCGCGGCGCGTGCGTGCGAGCTCGGCAGGATCGAATCTAGCGGGCAACCCGTGAAGCCCTCCCGCGAAATTCGCCCGGGCGACCGGCTGCTGGTGAAAAACCCGAGCGGCGAATTTCATATCGAAGTTCTGCTGCTCAGCGAAATTCGCGGACCTGCGCCGGTAGCGCAGACGCTTTATCGGGAGACGGAAGAAAGCAAGGCACTGCGAATCCAGCGCGCGGAGGAGCAAAAAGCGATGCAGCCGTTTGAAATACCGTCCGGACCGAGGCCCTCGAAACGCGATCGCCGCGAGATGAATCGAATCCGCGGGCGCGCGTAATCGGCGCCCGTAATTAATAGAAGCCGCTATTGCTTGGCGGGAACCGGCGGCGCTTTCGGTTGCGGACTCGGTTTGCCGCTATTCAGCCGCGCTTCCAGTTTGAGCGCCTCCGCGGGACGTTTCAGATCGCGAAGCAGACTCGCGTATTCGGTGAGTACTTTCTTGAGCAACTCGGCATTTGCATTTCCGGGTGCGTCCAGAACCGCAAGCGCCCGGGCATAGAGCGGCTCCGCTTCGGAGGGTTTGCGCCGCGCGACCAGAATCGCCAGATTGTAGAGTCCCATCGCGTCTTCGCCATCGCGCAACTTCAGCGATTCGCGATACAGCGACTCCGCCTCGTCATACTTTTCGAGCATCGCCTCGGTCACGGCGAGATTGTCATAGCTGCGCGCAAGGATGGCGTCCCCGGGCTCCAGCATCATAAAAATATCCAGCGCCCGCCGGTAGAAAGGCTCGGCATCGGCGTAGCGCTTGGTGTTGAAGAATATGATGCCCAAGCGGTCGGCGGTATGCGCGACGTCGGCGCTGGAAGGTCCGATGTTGATCTCGCGGATCGCAAGCGCGCGCCGCAAATTAGCCACCGCGTCATCGAAGGAATTCAGTTGGTATTGGCACAGAGCCAGGCTGTCCAGCGTTTCGGCCAGGTGAATGCCATCGTAGCCGAACGCGTCGGCTTGTAGCTGGGCGGCGGTCTGCCATACCCGCGCCGCCGATTCCAGATTCTTTTCGGCCTCGTAGATCCGAGCCAGAACCGCATAATCGTCCGCGAGATCGCCGTTTTTCTGCCCGGCGGCGCGGGTGCGGATAGATATGGCAAGCGCGGCCTCTTTTTCGGCGTCCGGAAGTTTCATCTCCGCGACGAGAACCTGTGAAAGCCGCTGGTGGACGGCGATCGATCCTACCGGATCGCTATCCCCGCGCAGTTCGAGCGCACGCTTGTAGAGGGTCTCGGCTCGATCCAGATTCCCGAGTCCGGCTTTGATGCGGGCGAGCTCCTCAACGTTTGCCGCGGATTCGTCAAGCTGAATCAGACGATCGAGAATCGGATCTGCCTCTTGAATGCGGCCGGTCGCGCGATAGACCAAGGCAAGCCCGCTCAGCACTGGCGCAGTTTCGCCTTCCGCGAGGGCTCTCTTGAGCAGCGTCTCCGCTTCGGCCCAGTGGCGTTGATCGAGCGGCGCCTGCCAGGCAGGAGTGGTCTGCGCAGGGGCAACGGCCGCTAGCATCAGAGCTGCAATTGAGATTCGCCTCACAAGCATACTAATGATTTAGTACTAGCCGCAGCCGAATGTCAAGCGGTCTAGAAAAACGCGATGCCGCGGGACGCGAACAAGACGCCGGCCCATAAAGCCAACTTCAGCGCGCCTACCATTCGGGAGTTCGCCGGACTGATTACGATCAGCCCGGCCAACAATAACAGCTTCAAGCGGAATGCTTCGCTCTCGGCGCAACGCATCGGCTCGACCACGAAGAGCAATGCGCCGGTCAGGAGCATGACGGCACCGCCGGTCCAGAGAATCGCGGGCCGGGGGTCTTCCCTGCCCCGAAGCGCCGCAAGCAGGACGGCTCCGCCGAACCACGCGATGCCCAAAACGTGCAATGCGCCGATCACGGGATAAGCCCATGTCGAGCCCGCCAATGCGCTGCTCAGAGCCGTCGATTGCACCCATCGCGCCAGAGACTCGAGCATTCTAAATATCGAAGTCCG
>JASHRP010000078.1 GCA_030037375.1 Bryobacteraceae bacterium
AAGCAGCTTCAGCTTGCGGTGCAGGCGGTCCCTAAATTCGCCGATGGCTGGAATATTCTCGGTTCGCTTTATGAACGGGAGGGGAAGCTCATGGACGCGCGCGATGCTCTGCAGCACGCAGTCGAGGCCAATCCCAAGCTAATTTCTGCCATTTTGCGGCTCGCGCGGGTTTCCAATAAACTGGGCGATTGGGATGCGGCCACGAAGAACGAAGACGCGCTGATAAAGCTGGAAAACCGCCTCTACCCGGAAGTCTATGTGCAACAGGGAATCACCCGCTTCGAACAGAAGAACCTGGCGGGCGCAGAGGAGAGCTTGAAGACGGCGATAAGCATGGATCCCAATCACAAGCTCAGCCGGGCCGAATATGTGCTCGGAATGGTCGAGTTCGCGAAGGGCGACCTAAACGCGGCCAAGGAACACATCTCGACCTACATGATGTTGGATCCGACGACTCCCGATATCGAGCGAATCCAGGCGCAGCTCGACTCGCTTGGCAAACCGGATGCGCCCAAGTTCAATATCACGCTGGATCGGCCATGATTCAGGGCCGGTAGAGATCGTGGATCCGGACCAGGCCGAGACAGCGGCCGGCGTCGACCACGGGCAGCACCGAAATCTGCGAAGGCCGGTCTTCCATCAGCAATAGCGCGTCGTGAATTAGCGCCTCCGGAGCGACCTTCACGGGCGACGCCGTCATGATGGAAGCGGCGGTCAGCTCGCGAATATCGTCGTGCTTCTCTAGCGCGCGGCGGACGTCGCCGTCGGTGATCAGTCCGATGAGCTCCCGATCGGACGCAACCACGCAGGCCGCGCCTAGAGAATGCCGTGACATTTCCACCACCACCCGCTTCAACGAATCCTCGGGCGCGACCCAGGCGACCTGGCCGCCGCAGTGCATGACTTCTTTGACGCGGGTCTGCAAGCTCCGGCCCAATTGACCTCCGCCGTGGAACCGGGCGAAATGCTCGGCCGAAAATCCGCGAGATTCCATCAAGGCGACCGCCAGCGCGTGCCCGATCGCCAGAGCGACGGCGACGCTTGCGGTCGGCGTGAACCCTCCCGGGTCGGCTTCGCGCTGGACGGAGGCGTCGAGCACCACGTCCATCGCCTTGGCGAGCGGCGAATCCACAGTCCCCAGAATGCCGATCAGCGGCGAGCGCATCGACTTGAGCGGCGCTACCAAGTTCAGCATTTCCGAAGTCGCGCCGCTCTTGGAAACCATAACCACGGGGTCGCCTTCCTGGCAGATTCCCAGATCGCCGTGCATGGCTTCGGCGGGATGGAGGAAGACGGAGGCCGTACCGGTACTTTGGAGTGTCGCGGCGATTTTCTTGCCCACGTGCCCCGATTTTCCGAGCCCGGAGACAACCACCTTCCCCGAATGTCCGCGAATTAATTCAACGGCTTGCAATAGCGTCCCGTCCAGCTTCCGGGCGGCCGCTTGAATGGCTCGCGCCTCGATCTCCATCGCCGCGCGCGCCGCGGCCAGCCATACCGGACGAAGCCCATTGCTCTCCACAGGCGTACTGTAGCACGCGGGCGGAAACTTCGCTTCGAAGCGCTGGCGCGTCTCGAATTTCATATCTTTCTGTTCCATTTATTTTTTTGTTGACGCCTATCAGGTCGAGCGATATACTGGCATGCAGTTTTGCATGCAGTCTTGCTGCGGCGGTTCTCGAGGGTGAACCGTCCGCCTTGTGGAAGAGGGGGGGTTTTCATGCGATCCTTGTCGATTTCGTGCGCTTTACTGCTTTGCGCCGCGTATGGAATGGCTCAAAGCACCACCGGCACACTGACTGGAACCGTTTCCGATCCGGCCGCCGCGGTTGTCGCCGGCGCTCCGGTTGAAGCCAAAAATAACGCCACCGGCCTTGTCTATAAAGCGGCGACATCCGCGACCGGCAACTACACCATCGCGGAAGTGCCGGCGGGCACGTACGAGGTAACCGTCACCGCGCCGGGATTCAAGAAGGAAGTCCGGGTCGGCGTCGAAGTGCAGGCGCAGACCACGTTCCGTGTCGACTTCACGCTGCAGGTCGGAACCGCATCGGAATCGGTCACAATCACGGCCGAAGCTCCGCTGCTAAAGACCGAGAGCGGCGAGTTGAGCCACAACGTGACGACGGACAGCCTCAATAGCCTGCCGATTTTGACCATCGGCAGCGACGGCGCCGGCGTTCGCAATCCGCTGGCCGCGCTGCAGCTTCTGCCGGGCGCGGTTTTTGCAAGCGATGCCACGCTGGTGGTGAATGGAATGCCTTCCAGCTCCCAAGCCATCCGCATTGAGGGGCAGGACGCGACCAACGGTTTCTGGAAGGAGATCAACTCCACCAACCAGACCGGCGTCGATGCGATCCAGGAAGTCGTGGTCGAGACCTCAAACTTCGCGGCTGAGTATGGGCAGGCTGGCGGCGGCTACATCAACTACACGATGAAGTCCGGCACCAACCAGTATCACGGCGGCGCATTCGATTACCTTGCCAATGACGCGTTCAATTCCGGCCTCGCCAACACCAATGCCGGCCAGACAAATTCGCTGAAAGACAACCAGCATGTGCGTCCTTCGCTGCGCCGCGACGATTACGGCGGGACGTTCGGCGGGCCTATCAAGCTTGGAAAGCTGTACAACGGCACCAACAAGACATTCTTCTTCTTCAGCATTGAGGGGTACCACACAAAGACGCTGTCTACCAACGTTACCTACACGGTTCCCACGCCCGCTTACCAGGCAGGCAACTTCTCCACCGCTCTTGGTCCCGCGCTGACCATCGGCGGCGTGGTCCAGCAGGATCCGCTCGGGAACACTCTGTATGCGAATGAGATTTTCGATCCGAATTCGCAGCGCAGCGTCAATGGCGAAGTAGTTCGCACGCCATTCCCCAACAACACGATTCCCGCGACGGAGCTGGATCCCACCGCTCTCAAGATCCAGGCTATGCTTCCGCAACCGAATGCCGGTGGCCCGAGCGCGCTGATCAACAACTACGTCGTTCCTTCCTACTTCAACTACACCAACGTGGAACTCCCGACGTTGAAGCTGGATCACAATGTGAGCCCCACGATTAAGATTTCGGCGTTCTACTCGGCCCAGCGGCAATACTCGCCGGGCAATATCGGCTTCACGCAAGCCTTCGCCTCGACCGAACCCACCAACAACCTCTCGCAGACCACTCGCCTCAACTACGACCAGACCATCACTCCCACGCTGTTGATGCACGTGGGCGCGGGCCTGCTCGAGACCACGGAGTGGAACATACCGGCGTATACCTACGATCAGAGCCAGCTTTTCGGAAATGACGTCTTCCCGCTGTCCACCTATTTCCCGAGCATAGCGCCTGGCTCCGGAGCCTATGGCGGGTCCACGGTTGGCATGGGCGAGGGACTCATCGCGCTTCCCCAGAAGGACACCAAGCCCACCTTCATCAACAGCTTCACCTGGGTCAAGGGAAATCACACCTTCAAGTTCGGCGGCGAAATGATTTTTGAAGGCCTGCCAATCGTTTCGGGATACCGCGCCGCTGGAATTATCGGTTTTGGCGCGGCGGAAACGGCCGACCCGTACACCACCGGCTTGACGTTCGCCAATGGCGCGACCGGGTACTCCTACGCCAGCTTCCTGACGGGGAACTACAATAGCCTCAACGTGGCGGGTTTGGATGACGCTCGGCTCGGCAACCACAGCTTCGGGCTATATGCGCAAGACTCCTGGAAGGTCACGCGCAAGTTGACCGTCGATTACGGTTTGCGATACGACTATGCGACGCTGCTTGCCGAAGAACATGGACGCATGCAGGATGCCGCGTTCAATTTGATAAACCCGACGATTGGCCGTGACGGCACCGTCATCTATGGCGCCAGCAAGAACTACCCCGGCTCCTTGAACGACAATTACCCCTACGCCCTCGGCCCACGCCTCGGCATAGCTTACCAGATCACTAAGAGGACCGTGCTTCGCCTGGGTTCTGGCATCACCTATGCACATCGCCCAACAATGCGTACCTGACATATAGCGTGCCGGACTTCTATACCTACGCGGATCAGCCCGCCGCAGGTGTTCCGGCCGGTCAGCTCAAGTACGGCAACCCGTTCGCTCCTGGAAATCCGTTGGGCAACGCGCCGATTGTCTGGCCGAATTTCACGCCGCTGTATCCGTTCCAGCAGGCCCCCGGATATGCACCGCCGGAATCGCCGTTCATCTCGATCGACCGCAATGCCGGACGGCTTCCACGCCAACTCCAGTGGAGCCTCGGTCTCCAGCATGAGCTGATCCGGGGCTTGGTAATTGAAGGCGCCTACGTCGGGAATCGTGGCGCATGGTGGACCGCTCCGGTGTTGTGCACCTCCTGCTACAACTCCCTGACGCTCCAGCAAGTCGCTGCGGCTGGTATCAATACCTCCAGCGCGAGTTCCCTGGCATTGCTCAACACGCCGATCACCTCCACGCTGGTGCAGCAGCAGTTCCCGAATCTGCAGATCGTGACGTTGCCCAGCGGCTACAAGGTTGTGCCTTCGGTGTACTCCTCATTCCCGGCGACCCAAACGCTCGGTCAGACGCTGCGCGCCCAGCCGCAGTGGGATGGCGTTCCTCCGTTCCTTGGTCCTCCGCTCGGAACTACCTGGTACGATTCGTTCCAGGGGAAGGTCACCAAGCGCTTCTCTCACGGATTGACGGCCAACTACGCCTTCACGTGGCAGAAGGGGTTGATCAACGGAACAGGAGCCGATACTTCTTATCTGACTCCGGCTGATCCTCGCATCAACAACGTTTACGACTACGGCATAAACAAGCAGCTCAATACGCTGACCCGTCCGCTGGTGA
>JASHRP010000696.1 GCA_030037375.1 Bryobacteraceae bacterium
TCTGGAAGTACGGTGCTTCCTTTGCCGCCTGGATGGAGTTACGCAGTCGGCCTCGGCCTAAGCAATGCTGGCCAAGTTACAGGCTACGTGGATAACGGCAACCCGGCTCTTACCCGGGCTTTTATCGGCACCACGTCGGGTAGTGAGGTTGTCCCGTTGCCGCCGGGTTGGAGCGCGGAGGAGGGAAACGCCATAAACGATTTGGGGCAGATTTCGGGATTTGGTTATAGCGGGGCATCGAACGAGCAGGCGTTTATCGGCACCGCGTCGAGCAGCGCTGCCATCCCGCTTCCGCCCGGCGCGACCTTCGGCTACGTTTCTCCTCAGTCGATCAACAACAGCGGCGTGGTGGTGGGCTACAGCAACGCGGGCGGGTGGATTTGGGATCCCACCAACGGAGTCCGGCTTCTCAGCGCTCTTGTTCCGAGCGGATGGAATATCACCAACGCGATCAGTATCAGCAATAACGGCCTTATTCTCGCGCAGGCGGCGCTGAATGGCGGGACGACACAATACGTAGAGTTGGCGCCCGCCACTCCCGTCGCAACACCTGCTCCGCCGACGTGGATGCTCGGTATGATAGGGCTCGCTGTGCTGCCCGTTGTTCGACGATTCGCTCGCCGCAACGTATAAACTTGGTTCGATGCGAGTTCGTGCGGCGAGAGCCGGCGATATGGCGGCAATTCGCGGCCTGATCCGTTTGTTCCCCGACAAATTGGTGCAGGGAAACTTGCCGCGCGTAGCCTCTTTCTTTGTCGCGGAGGCGGGCGGCAAAGTCATCGGGTGCTGCGCGTTGCAGATCTATTCGAAACGAATGGCTGAGGTGCGCAGCCTGGCGGTTCATCCCGATTATCAGGACGCAGGTGTGGCTACTAAGCTGGTCAAGCGGTGCACCGAAAGGGCTCGCGAACGCGGGATCAGAGAAGTGTTCGCGGTCACCAGCGCGACCGAGTTCTTCGAACGGCTCGGGTTCAATACCTTCCGCAGAGAGAAAACGGCGATGTTCTTCGATGTTTCAGTTTGAACCTTCTCTCCTAATTCGGTAGCAAACACCCTCCCGCGTTGCCGCTCTAACGCTCTCCCCAACCGCATAGATGGCCTACAGAGAGACCCTGTAAAGATCATTTTGGGCCTCGCCGTACCAAATTGGAAAGCATAATCACAATTCGGAATCAGTGAGTTAGACGTGGTAACTCAAGCCGACGGGTGAGGTGTGCTTGGACTCGTTCCAAGGAGGGACTCGAAACCGATGATCTGCAAGAGAATTCCGATATCGATCATGCTTCTGGTCGGCACGGGCATTCGCGTGTCGGCGGCTTTGACCGGATGCACCACCACCGCTTGCTACGCGAGCTCGATCGCCGGCGACGGCGATACCTTCTCCAACATCAGCTTCACGCAGGGCAACCTCGGCGATAGCTACACGGATTCATCGACAGGCGTGACCTTTGCCGATGTGCTCGGCATGACGGGTACGGCCAATCCAACCGGCTGGCCGTCGGGGACAGCTTTGACCGTGAACTCCGGTGCGGTTAGCACGCTTACCATCACGCTGCCGACTGCGGTGAACACGATCAGCTTCGACGTCGGGATGCAGGATTTCAGTTATTTCACCATAGCGGTGGGCGATGGCAGCACCCCCACTTACTCGATTGAGACGACCCAAACCGGTGGCGTGGGCAATCCTGTGTTTTTCGGGATCACAACGACCGCATCGTTTAGCACTTTCACCATTACCAGCCAATCGTCCGTCGACAAGATCACGCTCGATGATGTAACGGTCGGCGAGGCCACGACCGGCGGGGGCGGCGGAGGCGGCGACCCCGGCGAGACGCCGGAAGTGGGAACGATGATCCTGATGTCGAGCGGGCTATTTCTGATGGTGCTCGCACGGCGGCGGATGCCCGGATTCAGACGGCGTCAGAGCATGCTTGAAGCGTCGTGATCCACGAACCATTCGGCGGTATCGGTCAACGACGCGATCTGCACGGGATAGCGGAGTGGGTCGTAATCGGTTTTCAGAGCCGAGTGGAGCATCGCGGCTTTGTCCGCTCCGGTCACCAGCATCGCCGTGTGCCGCGCGGCTTCGAGGACCCCGCGCAGCAGAGTGACTCGCCATTGGTGCATCTTTTCGACCCAAACGGCAGCCGCGATGCCGGAGCGGTTTTGGATCAGCGGCTCGCCGGGAAAAAGACTCGCGGTATGGCCGTCGGGGCCCATGCCGCGATGCACCACATCGAAACTCGGTAGATCCGCGTCGAGCTGGAAGTAGGCGCGGATCTCCTCTTTGTAGCGCTCAGCCGCCGGTTCCCCGCCGAGTTCGGCTTCCACGCGATGGATATTTTCCGCCGGGAATTTGGCCGGGTTAAGCCACGTGTCTGCGGCGAGCTTGTAATTGCTCTGCGGATCGGTCGGAGGCACCACTCGCTCATCGACCCAGAACAGATGCACCTTGTCCCAGGCGAACGGGCGGCGCGCGAAAATCTCGAACATGAGACGCGGCGAGGACCCGCCGGAAATGGCAAGCGTCGCTTCGCCGCGGGCTTCGATGGCTTGATCGAGCTGCGCTAGAATCGCCGACGCACACGCGTTGGCGGCGGCCGGGGCGTCGGCAAACGGATGAAGCTTCATCCTAGAACTCGTTCGTATACCAGGTCTTGGCCGAGAAGTTTCAGCTCCTCCCTCATCAGCGATTCTTCGTCCTCTGGCGGCAGCGCGGATCGGTAATTGCGCCCGCATCCATGGACCAAAATGGAAGAGCCGTCCTTTGTGAGCGAGAGATCGCAAGAGCCGGTGGAAAGCGTGACGGAGCGCAGACCCGGCTCGCCGGCTTCGCTTACTAACGACACGTGAACGTCGGGAAGCGCGGCTTCAATCCAGGAAGCGAAGTAGAGAGCGCAGGTGGAGGGGGTTTGGCCGCCGTAAATGAGCCGGGCGGTCTTGACGCTCGATGCCCTTAAAGCCTCATCATCGAAAAGATGCGCGAGGATCTCGCGCCATCCGGTGAGCCGGGTCCAGTGAAGGTCGGCGACGCGGAAGCCGCGGCCGCGCAAACGGCGCAGGAAGTTTAGCGCCGCGGCCGCGCCGGTTACCGATGAAGAATCGAAGATGATTTTGTCGGCGACGGGAAATAGCGCGTCGAAATACCGCAGATGGAAGACGGACGAGCCCCGGCACCACAGCACGGACGGCAGGTCGGGGACTTTCAACGGAACGAGAAGCTGAGCGGCGTCGTCAAATTGGCCCGGATCGGAGAGAATTTCGACGCCCTCGGAGCAGATTTGCTGGCTGCTCCCGAACGGCTTCCAGCACTCCGCGAAGACTCGGGCATCGAACGTCACGCCCTCGCGCCCGGCCAGGATTACGGCGCGGGACGGGTGCTCATGCATCAATACGCCAAGCGTACGGCGGACCTGCTCGGCGTCCTGATCGTCACGCGCGGTCGCGACCAAAGTCATCGCGCAGGCTCGCAGGACGCCGCCGGAATCGGCTTGCTGTTCATCGAGCTGCTGCCAAAGCTCGCTCAAGTCATGCAAGATATTTTCGGGCTGAATCGCGGTTGCCATTGGAGTTATCAGCTATTACGCCATTGATGTCCGGTATCGGCCAGCATCTGATTGGCGGCTTCCGGACCCCACGTTCCGGCGTCGTAATTGGGGAAGTGGAACTTTTGGGATTGCCAGTTTTCGAGAATTGGCTCGACCACGCGCCAGCTTGCCTCGACCATGTCCTGGCGAGTATATAAGGTTGCGTCGCCGACCATGGCGTCGACCAATAAAGTCTCGTATGCAGAAGGAGTTCGGCCTCCAAAGCTAGCGCCATACTTGAAGTCCATGGAGACCGGCCGAAGGTGCATTCCGCTCCCAGGCTGCTTGGAGAAAAAGCGCAGGGAGATTCCCTCTTCGGGTTGGATGCGCAGGATCAGGAGGTTGGGGCGCTTCGAGAGATCGCCGTCGGCGGATCCGAAGAGTTTGAGCGGCGCGGAGTTGAACTGGATGGCGATATCGGTGGAGCGCTTGGGAAGCTTCTTCCCGCTGCGGACGAAAAATGGGACCCCCGCCCAGCGCCAGTTGTCGACATAGAACGTGACGGCGGCGAAGGTGTCGGTCTGGGCGGTCGGATCGACGCCGGGTTCTTCGCGGAAGCCCTTGTATTGGCCGGCCACCGCGAACTTCGCCACTTCCTGCGGCTGGATGATCTTGATGGAGCGCAGGAGCTTGGCGCGTTCGTCGCGGACCGCGTGCGGTTCGAAGACCGCGGCCGGTTCCATCGCGACGGTGGCGAGCACCTGCAAGAGGTGATTCTGGATCATGTCGCGCAGGGCGCCGGCTTCCTGATAATACGCGCCGCGCCCCTCCACGCCGATCGCCTCCGCCGCGGTGATCTGCACGTGATTCACGTAGCGGCGGTTCCACAGAGGCTCGAAGATTCCGTTGCCGAAACGGAAGGCCAGGATGTTCTGGACGGTTTCTTTGCCGAGGTAGTGATCGATGCGGTAAATCTCTTCCTCGGGAAAGGAGGCATGCAGGCGATCGTTCAACGCCTTGGCGCTGGCGAGATCGTGGCCGAACGGCTTTTCGACGACGATTCTGCGCCAGGCTCCGGGAGCCGTTTCGCCCAAGCCCGCCGCGCCAATGTGATCCGCCGCCGTGCCGTAGTAGCTGGGCTGCGTCGAGAGATAAAAAAGAACGTTGCGCTGGCCGATTTCGGAGAGCTTCGCGCAGATGGCTTGGTACAGCGCCGGATCGTTCATATCCCCGGCGATGTAGTGGAGGTTCGCGGCGAAGCGGCTCCAAAGATCGTCATCGAAGTCGCCGCTTTCCAGGAATTGCTTAACCTCTTCGCGCATCTTGGAGCGGAAGGCGTCGTCGGAAAGCTGCGTTCGCGAGGTGCCGAGGACGGCAAAGTTCGCGGGCAAGCGGCGGTCCGCGGCAAGCTGGTAGAGCGCGGGAAGAAGCTTGCGCTTGGTGAGATCGCCATTGGCTCCGAAGATGACGATGGCGCATTCCGGCACGCGGCGCTCGAAGCGCAACGGGTCGGCAAAGGGGTTCTGGGCTTCCGCCATGCTTAACGTTAGCATGCTAAGATCGGGATTCGTCCCACCGGAGAGACTCTTTTTCGTCAATAAATCATTACATGCCTTCTAATGGGAACAAGACCGTACTGGCCGTGTTGGACGACCTTTTCTTTACGGTCAAGATCAACGAGGCGGCCAAAAGAGCGGGCCTTCCGATCGAGTTTCTAAAGACCGAAGACGCCGTGCTGGAGCGCGCCAAAACTCACCCGGCGCTGATCATTTTCGATTTGAACTATCAGGGCGTGGATGCCCTGAAGCTGGTGGAGGCTCTCAAAGCGGACGCCGAAACGAAGGGCATCAGCGTCATCGGATATCTATCGCACGTGCAGGGCGAGCTGAAGGTGAAGGCTCAAGAAGCGGGCTGCGACGCCGTGCTGCCCCGGTCGGCGTTTTCGCAGAATCTGCCGCAGATCCTCAAGCGGCACGCGTAACGGTTCGCCGCCTTACGGCGCCGGCTTGGCAGCGGCGGGGAGCTTCGGCGGGGCAGGGAGCTTGCGCACGCGCTCATACTCGACCGCGAGCTGATGGCTTATTTTATCGGCAACGTCGGCGGAGGCGCTGTGGAATTTGGCCCCGTTGCTTTCCTGCGTGGTGGACCAGATCACGTCGCCATCTTTGTTCACCAGACGCACGGTTGCGAAGGCCTCATGCTTGCGCTCCTTGATGTTTGAGGATTCGTGCTCTCCCGCGCCGACATTTATGGAATGGCTTTGCGAATTGCCGGGGCTCTCCGAGTTGGGTCCGGTCCGGTACGCGCCATCGCGGGCGGCGCTGCTGGCGCCTCCACGAATATCGATACTATCCGAGGATTGGAAATCGTCGGTATAGATGAGATCCTCCGCGGCGCCGCGAATCGTGGCATCGGCGCGGTCGGGATTCTCCGTCAGCACGAAGAGTTTGGAATTTTGAAGACTGGTGATGATCAGGTCGCGGAGTTGCGCGGCGGTTTCGCCGCCTGTCAGCCGGTCGACATAAACGCGCTTGACGGTCAGGAGCTGTGAAGACAGGTCCTGCGAAGGCGCGGCAGGGGACGGCAGGTCCTGAGCGGGGAGCGTCAGGGGAAGGGCTAATAGAAATAGGATGTGCCTCGTCATTTGCCGGCCTTTCGCGCTTCTTCGTCTTGATACTCCACCTTGAGGCCCGTCCGGGCTTCCAGGCTCACCAGCGTCGGGCGAATCGTGTTTTTGTCCACACGAAACACTAGCGCCTGCTGATTGCCATCGTCCCCCATGTAACCGACCGTCAGGAAATGCTTGCGGCTCTTGCTGAGCAGGAACAGAGGCGAGATCACGATCGCCATGGCCAATCGGCGGCCGACCTGCTGCCCGTACTCGATTAGATTAATGCGGTCGTAGGGAATGCGGACCTGAGATTTTTTGGAATAAAAGGCGAAGTAGCGATTATCCGTGAGCTCCACCCGGCCTTGCACGCCCGGAGCAAAGTCGGGCGAGGTTCCGCCGGCGTATTCAACTCGGCCTTGCGCATGGAGGCTCACGGCGAGGACGATGCCAAGCGAGAAGGCCGCGGGCCGCATGACAAATAGTTGCAGCCGCTGGCGGATTTCTCACCCGCGGCGAAATTTCTCACCGCAACCTCAGCCTGCTAGACTGAATTGTAGTGAGCCCTGAAAATCCCGCGGATACTCCGGCGTCCGCTGCTCCTGATTCCCACGTCGCATCGAATGGTGTGGACTCCCATCCCGTCGAGAGCCACATTTGGTCGCCGGGCCCGAATGGCGATTCGCCAGAGACCTCGCAAAATGGCGAACCGCCGTCCAATGGAACGATTCTGAACGGAACGCCTTTGGAGATGGGTGAGGCTCCGCCTCGGGTTTCCGATCAGCCCTTTGAGCACTCCGGACACGCGCCCGAACACCCCTCCGATCAGGATCAAGACCGGCCCCGCAGCACGCTATCCGAGTGGGTCATCACCATCCTGCTGCTCCTGTTCCTCACGACCACGCTGGTGCAGGCGTTCGTCATTCCCACCGGATCGATGGAAGACACCTTGCTGATCGGCGACCACTTGCTGGTGGACAAACTGGCCTTCGCTCCTCCCGGTCCGATCAGCAAGTACATTCTGCCGTACACGGATGTAAAACGCGGCGACATCATTGTGTTCCGCTATCCCACCGATATCGAGCAAACCTTCGTGAAGCGGTGCATCGGCGTTCCGGGCGACCATATCAGGCTGGTCGACAAGGTGGTTTATCTGAACGGGAAACCGCTAGTCGAACCGTACAAATACAACAAGACCGATTACATCGATTCCTATCGCGACGATTTCCCGAGTGAGCCCAACGTGACGCTGGAGCCCGGCGCCATCAAGATGCTGCAGCAGAATGAGGTGAACGGAGAGATCGTGGTGCCTCCGGGCATGTACTTCGCGATGGGCGATAATCGCGATTCTTCCTGGGACAGCCGGTATTGGGGATTCGTGCCGCGCCAGAATATCATCGGAAAGCCGCTGATCATCTACTGGTCTTACGACCGGCCCAGCGATCAGCTCAACACCAACTCCATCACGCTGCCGCAGATTCTAGACCTGGCCGAGCATTTCTTCAGCAAGACGCGCTGGCGCAGGACCTTCCAACTGATCCATGGGTATCCGATCCGCTCGGTATCCGATCCGGTAAGATAGGGTTTGACAATATGGCCAAACCCCACCATCCGATCCGCGATTTTATCAGTGAGTGGACCTTCAATATCCTGATTTTGCTGTTCGGCACCACCACTCTGGTGCAGGCGTTTATCGTGCCGACGCCTTCGATGGACGCGACCGTCCGGGTGGGGGATCATCTGCTGGTGGATAAACTCTCCTACGCCAACGCCGGCGCGATCAGCAAATACTTTCTGCCCTACACCGATGTCAAACGCGGCGACATTATCGTGTTCCGTTATCCGGTCGATATTTCGCAGAATTATGTCAAACGAGTGATGGGCGTTCCGGGCGACCATATTCATTTAGAGAATAAAGAAGTATATTTAAACGGCAAGAAGTTGGTCGAGCCTTACGTGCAGCACGTGCGCCCGTACCTGCTTCCTTACGCGGATAATTTCCCGTCTCAGCCGCCGGGGCCGGACTCAATCCCGGAGTACGCGGAGCTGGAACGGGCACAGGGGATGTTCGCCCACGACATTGTCAACGGAGAGCTGGTCGTACCGGAGGGCTTTTATTTCGCGATGGGCGATAACCGCGACGATTCAGCCGACAGCCGTTATTGGGGACTGGTCCCGCGCGACTATATTATCGGAAAGCCGCTAGTAATTTTCTGGTCCTATGACGCGCAGACTCAGGACTTGGTGGGGTTCACCGCGAATCATTTTGTCGACCTAGCCAAGAATTTCTTCACCAAGACGCGCTGGGACCGCACGTTGAAGCTCGTCCGCGGATATCCGGTTCAATAACTCCGGATGCCTGCCACCTACGGGCTGATACTGGCGGGAGGGCGGGGAACCCGCTTCTGGCCGCGCAGCCGCCGCGCGTCCGCAAAACAAGTACTCTCGTTCTTCGGCGACCGGTCCCTGATTCAGCAGACCGTTGACCGGCTGGCTCCCGTGATTCCGCCGGAGCGAATCTGGGTGCTGACCAACGCCCACTTGCGGGATCAGATCGTCAAGCAACTTCCCGAGGTTCCTTCGCGGCAGATTCTGGCGGAGCCTGCCCAGCGCAACACCGCTCCCGCGATCGGGTTGGCCGCGCGAATCATCGAGACGCTCGACCCGGGCTCGGTGATGGGCGTATTTCCCTCCGATCATGTAATCGCAAAGCCGCGGGAGTATGTGCGCCTGGTGAAGCCCGCGATTCGCGCGGCGCGCGAAGGAAATATCGTGGTGCTGGGCATTCAGCCGCGATGGGCCGAGACCGGCTACGGCTACATCGAGTTTCCGCGCGGCGTGAAAGCTGGATCGGCGAAAGCGGTTCCCGTCAAGCGATTCCGCGAAAAGCCGGATGCGCGGACAGCGGCGAAGTTCGTACGTGCGGGCAATTTCTGTTGGAACGCGGGGATGTTCTTTTTTCGCACGTCGGCGATGCTGAACGCTTTGCGCCAATTTCTCCCGGCTACCGCTGCGTTGCTGGATTCGCTTCCGAAGTTCGGAACGCCACGATTCAACGCGAGGTTGCGCGAAGTTTTTCCGCAGTGCGAAAACATCTCGATAGACTACGCCGTGCTGGAGCGGGCGAAAAACGTGGTCGGGCTTGCTGCCGGAGACATCGGTTGGAGCGACGTCGGGAGCTGGAACGCTGTCTACGAGCTGGAGCAGCCGGACCAGCACGGCAATGTGCTTAAAGGCGACGCGATGATCGAAAGCTCGAGCGGATCTTACGTGCACGCGAAAGACCGGCTCATCGCTCTGGTGGGCGTCAAGGACTTGATCATCGTGGACACGCCCGACGCGTTACTGATCGCGGCGCGAGACTATTCGCAGCAAGTGGGCGACCTGGTAAAACGGCTGGAGAAAGCCGGCCGCGAGGATCTCCTTTAAGCTGGCCGCGCCGTAAGTAGATACCACATACCTGCAATATTGTTTCCGTTATTCCGTGAATCCATCGCGCGGACTCTCGCGTCAAAACGTGCAGAGTCGTTCTTCAGGAAAAAAGAGCCATCGCGGGAAGGTTGAGGTTGCCCTCCCGCGAGGCTGGTTGATTGGCCGCGGTCTCGCACGGCCTGCGCAAACGTCGATCCTGGCGCTGCGCTTGAAGTGTGTCCCGACGGTCGGGGAAGAACGCACGAAAGGAGCTTCAGATGAGAAAGCACGCATTGCTGGTGGGTTCGATGCTATTGGCATTGGGCATGATCGTATCCGCGCAGGAGGTAGAGACGCCCAGGGTTGAACTCGGATTGGATTATTCATTCGAGCACAATAATCCAGGTGGCAATTTGCCGTCGTATAACGCAAATGGCGGCTTTGGTTATGTGCAATATAACTTCAGCCGGTCATTTGGCTTAGTCGCGGATCTCGGCGCGAACAACGTCGGTACGGTCAACGGCCTCTCGATTGGAAATACGGCGTTCGAGTATTTGTTTGGGCCGCGCTTCACCTGGCGGCATTCGCGCGTGAGTCCGTACGTGCAAACGTTGTTCGGCGGGGAGCGGTATTCGAACGGGTTTCTTCCCGGGTCTCCGTTTCCGTTGCTCGGAGCCAGTCAAAACAATTTCGCGATGAAGTTCGGCGGAGGCGTCGACGTCACTGTGACGAACCACATCGCGGTCCAGCCGATTCAAGTGGACTACGTGATGACGGAGTTTTCCCCAGGCTCGGGATTCGCGAATGACGTCTTGAACGGAGTGCGGTATTCAGCCGGAGTAGTGTTCCGCCTTGGGTCGAAGTAAGACCCTTTGAGGGAGAGTCCGGCATGATGCGGGCTCTCCCGCCTTTTCGGCTCGCTAATTCTTGGGCGCCGGTCCCGTTTGCTGCTCGGCCAGTAGACCGCGATACGCGCTTTCCTCGATCGCGATCTCCGTCTTATATCCTTCGGGATCGATGAACGGATTCGGTCCGCCCTTGCCGAGCTTGGCGTATTTTTCGGTCATGTTGTACATGGCCGGGTGAGAACCTAATGGAATGTCGCAGGCCAGGCTATGCATGACGCGGAAGCCGCGCTCGTACTCATCGATGATGCCCGGGTTCTTCGCGTTGTTCACCAGGCGCAGGCCGGGGTTCACTCCCATGCTGCCGATGATGACCACGTCGTAAGTCTTACCGGCGTCCTGAACCTTCATTGTCCAGGTGGTGCAACCGTGGGTGTGGCCCGGAGTGAGATGCGCAACCAGCGTCACGCCGCCGAGCGTTACCGTATCGCCGTCATGCAGAACACGGTCGATAGGATGCGGTTTGCCGCCCGGCTTCATTACTTCGAGGGCGGGAACGTCTTCGGCCATCGCCATGACCTTCGCGCCGGTCAGCTCTTTCACCATGGCGTCGCCTTCCTGATGATCGCCATGAGCGTGGCTGCCGAGCAGAATTTTGGTATCGGAAAATTTGAAACCCAGATCCTCGACCGATTTCTTGATCCCAGGGACATTGACCTCATAGGTGCTATCGATGAGGATGTTGCCTTCGGGCGTGACCACCAGGAACGAAGCGAGAGTCTCCGTACCTACGTAGTAGAGATTGCCGATGATCTTGTGCGGTGGGAACGGCTTGGTTTGCTGTTCCTTGGTCCCGACGTTACGCGTGAAGAGCTCCTGCGGCGTCCAGGTCTTCGTCTGCGCCCAGAGAAGCGCCGCGCTGAACGCAGCGGCCGTGGTGAACGCGAGAGCATGAGAAGCGGGGATGCGGAACATGGGCACAGCATATCATGAGCGAGCACGTAACTCGACATCTTGGAGGGCCGTGTCGGAGGGGCCGCAGCCTCCGCGAGAATCAGTCTCCGAGGTCGCGGTTTACACTGAGATCCCAACCCACCGTGGGGGGCGGCCATGTGGAATGAGGCGTGATTCCCGAATCTGTTCCCCATTTGATCTTGGTGAAGTTTAAGGTGACGGATTCCACGCCGCTCGACGAAATGGAAATGTTCGAAACGATCGCGTTCGTGAGCTGGAGCGACAGAAGAGAGTTTCTCTGGTCGCGGCGCTGAAAATCGATGACGACATTTTCGCCGTCGGCACGGTCCCCTTTTGCCTCACGGAACAGAAGAGGCGATGCGCTGTCTTGCCGCTTGGTCACGACGACTTCCGTAATCTGGGGATATCCATACTTTCGCTTCGGGGTCCCCCATTGGATCGAATCCAGCTCAATCCAATTCGGATGATCCTGGTCGGTTGCGTTGCCTCGGATCTTGGGCGGGCTGGGCGGGTCAACGTCACCGCCCCAATTCATGTATATCGGCATCGGTTCCTCCTCTAGCCTGGAATTCCTTAGGAATCGCTCCCTATTGCATATAACGAAAACCCGCGGAAGTTTTGGCGAAGCTGGTCCTGAAACGGATCACCGTCCAGGGACAGGAGGCCAAGGCGGCGGTGTGGAGTGGGGCGTCACTTGCGAGGCATTTCCCCACCGCATCCCTCTGAACGTCAAGGTTAAGGATTGCCTGCCGCGTTCCGAAAGAGCGACTTTCGAGACTGACGTGTCAGTGAGCCGGATCGATACAAGATGGTCTGCGCGCTTGAAATCGATTACTACGGTTTGCGGCGTGCCTCCGGTTGCTTCACGGAAAAAAAAGCTCGACGCGCCGTCCTGCCTCTTCATCACGACCATCTCCCTAGGGATGGCCCGTGTCCTCCTCGCGAAGCCCAATGCGCTAGCGGTTTCCCATCGGACCGAATCCAGCTCGATCCAATTCACATGATCCTGATCGGTTGCGTCACCTTCGATCCTGGGAGGGGTCGTGTCACCCCAATTCATGTAAATCTCCACGGTTCCTCTCCACCTCAGCTCTTACGTTGACTCC
>JASHRP010000697.1 GCA_030037375.1 Bryobacteraceae bacterium
ATCTCGGTTCCGCCGACGCCGCCGGGAATCAGGTAAAGAGCGTTAACGCCGATCCGCGCCACTATGGCTGCCGCTGAGCCCGCTCCAGCTCTCGCTGCACCTTTGCGAGCTCTTTCCGGACCGGATCGTTGTACGGGTCGATTTGAAGCGTGTGCTGAAACTCCTCGGCCGCGCCAGCCAGGTTCCCCACGCTCTCGTAAACATTGCCGCGAATCGCGTAAGTCATCTCGAACTTGGGATTGATTCGCTGCGCCTGATCCAAAGCCTCGAAGGCTTGATCCACTTTGTGCTGCTCCCCGTATACCTGCCCGATCAGCGTCCAAACTTCCGGGTCTGCTTCAAGTGTTGTGGCTTGGCGCAGCTTATCCAGCGCATCTGAATACTGCTTGCTGTGATCGAGCGCCAACCCGTAATCGACCAGCAATCGATAATCCGGCGGCCCAAGCTTTGAAGCGATCGCATATGTATCCAACGCTTCCCGCAGTCTTCCCCGCACATAATAGGCGTGCGCAAGCTGGAACCGCGGCCGGAACTTGTCCGGCGACTTCGCGGAAGCATCGCCCCACAACTGGATCGGATCGCCCCACAACGCGCTGCGCTGATACGTCAGCGCGACCATCACGATCAACACGCACGCTTCAATCGTTACCCGCTGGCGCCACTCAACCCGTCTTAGAAATTCGACAACCACCAGCGCGAGCCCAATGAACGGCAAATACAAACGCCGCTCCTGCAAAACATCTTGTATCGGAATGATGGAAGACGTCGGCGAAAGCAGCAGCAGATATACGAAAATGCCGAAGCTCGCCAGCGGCCAGCGCTTGCGATAAATCCACGCGGCTGCGACCATCCCGATCCACGCCAGCAAGCCCAGAATCGCGCCGCCATCCAAGAGGCTATGCGATATCGCGACGTCCGGATCGGCATTCTGCCCGAATGGAAACACGAACAGCCTCACATAGGTCCATACGACGCGGCATTGCGTGTAGAAATAATCAAGCGGCGTCAGTCCGGCGATGTGAAATCCCGCGGTGTTCGCTTGCAGCAGCGTGCGCAAAATAAAAAGGCCGCCAGCCGCGCCGATCACGACCATGATCGCGTACAGCAGACGATTCGCTTTCATGCTGCCTTGCGGCCAGTATAAGTCCGTCAGCAGCATTAGCGCGGGCAGAGTGAGCGTATGCTGCTTCGAACCGAGCGCGCATCCGAATAGCGCCAGCACTGCCAGCGCTCGAAGAATGGTGATCGATGCGGTGCGCCGGTACAGAAACACACAATACGCCGCGTAGTAGAACAGCACGCTCAGGACTTCAGACCGGCTGGAGACATACGCCACGGACTCCGTCTGCATCGGGTGCACGAGAAACAGCGCGCCTGCGAAGATCCCGACGCGTACGTCCACCGGCCTTTGCTCGTTCTCCCCGGTCCACTGCAACAGGCGCATCGCGATCAATCCGGCCAGTGCCGCTACCACGCAATGAAGCAGCACGTTGGTTGCGTGATAGGCGTACGGGTCTTGACCGCTCATCGCGTGATTGAGCCAGAAGCTCAGCATCAGCACCGGGCGCGCATCCTTCACCCAACCCAGGAATGACAACCCCTGAAGCTGCGTGTTCGCGAAAGGCAAGTACAGATCGTCCAGGACGAACTCGCCATGGAGCGATGGACCATAAATGATGAACGCGAGCGCCACCGCTCCGAGGATGCTCGCCCACGGCCACCAGACGAATTTTTTTTTCGGTTCACGCTTGCGTGCCGTCGCGGCAGCGGTTCCTGCCGCGCCGGGCGCGCGTCCAAGCTCGGCTTGCCGTTCCTTCTCAGCCGGCCGCGGGCGCTTTGCCTTTTTCATTGATGCTTTCCAAACGATATTCGAGAATCGCGATTTTTTGCGCTAGCGCGATGTTTGCGTCTTTCAATCCGGAGATTCGCAGCGAGAGCCGGTAAAGAACCGCCAGGAAGATCGCGCCGGCCGCCATCAGCAGCGCAGCCGCCGGACTTCCGGCTCCTAGGAAATCCACGGCCCAGTTCAACACGGCGGGTGCCCGCGACAGCGCCAGCAGAGCCACTCCCGCGATCAGCCAGCTCACCGAGTACTCGACTCGAATATGCGCGCGGCGCACCGATGCCAGCACCGCGAGGATCATCGCCAGGCTGAATACGGCGAGGGAATTAAGCAGGCGCTCCATAATCGTGTCTTTATTCTTTTCTCCGGCCTTCGAACTTCAGCACGTTCACAAACACGCCCAGCAGCACGTGGGCGATGTAATACAGCGATTTTACCGCGGTGATGGTGCTGCGCCCGGCCATCCGCCGCCGCATCTGGCAGGGCACCTCCACGAACCGGAACCGCCGGCGCTGCAACACAACCAGCGCTTCGATCTCCGGATACTCCAGCGGGAAGCTGCGCGAGAACAACGCTAAGGCCGTGCGGTTCACGCCCACGAATCCGGACGTGGGGTCGCGTACGCTCTTGCCCAAAACCGGCCGGAGCACGGTTCGGAAAAAGAAAATCCCCGCGGCGCGCAACGGGCCGAAGTTCGGCCCGTGCCCGTTGATGAAGCGCGATCCGATGACCATCTCGCATTTTTCCCGCTGCAGCGCATCCAACATATTGGGAATGTCGCGCGGGTCGTGCTGCCCGTCGCCGTCCACTCGAATCACGTATTCATATCCGAGCTCGAACGCCAGACGGTAACCCGCCTGCACGCATCCACCCAGCCCCAGATGATGCGGCAGTGCGAGCACTCGCGCCCCGGCTTGCTTCGCGTTGTACACAGTCGCATCGGCGGAGCAATCGTCCACCACCAGCACCGGCACGCCGGGCACCGCTGCGTGCACCTCCGCGACCACCTTCCCAATGGCCCCCTCTTCGTTGAACGCGGGCACAAGAATCAGCAGATTGGCGTTCACAATCGCGCCACCTGCCGCGTGGAGATCGCATGCCGGCGAAGCAACTCCCGAAATTCCCGCGAAGATATTTTGCGGGAGCGGAAAATACTCCGCCGCTCCCTCAGCAGACGCGGCAGTCGAAACAATGCCGCGCAATGCGCGCGAAACACCAGGAACGGCAGCAGCGCCGAGGATTGCCCCGCCTTCCGGAACTCGGCCGCTTTTCCCCGGCCTTCGAGCAGTGAAACCGCGTGCCAGAAGTATCGCGCCACCGCCGCGAACGGCGCACGGATCAGCATGGCCACGGGAAAATTCTTGAGTGCCGTGTAGAGCCGGTTTCGCTCCACGAAATACGCCTTCAACGTCGAAGCCCTTCCCGCCGATTGTGAATAGCGATGCTCCACGGCCGCGCCGGCGACATACCTGCACTCCCAGCCCGCCCATCGAGCGCGCAATCCCAAATCCGTGTCTTCGCAATAGAGAAAGAAGTCCTCGTCGAAGCCGCCGATTTGATCCAGCATCGCGCGCCGGTACAGCGCCGCGGACCCGCTGGGAAACAGTGCCGCCACGTCGAACTTGGCCATCGCGAGTTCGCCGTGCCCACGCTGCTTGCTTGATCCATCCGAAGCAATCAGCATCCCGGTTGAATCGAGCGATCGTCCGCCGTCCATCGTAACGCGGCTGGCGAACATTCCAGCCTTAGGATTCGCTTCTGCATCGCGCAGCAGCGCCTCCAGCCAGTCCGGTTGCGCCACGGCGTCATCGTTCAACGTTGCCAGATATGGCGCGTGCGATTCGCGCAAGGCCTGATTGATGGCAGCGCCAAAGCCCACGTTGGACTTGTTCACGATCACTCGCGTTCGCGAACCCGATGCTTGCGCCAGAGAGCGTCCGCTGTTGTCGATCACAACTACTTCGAAATCCTTCACGGTCTGTGATTCCAGTGAGCGCAAGCATTCCGCCAGGGCGTCGCCCGCTGCCAGAGTCGGCACGGCGACAGTCACGCGAAGAAACGGCAAGAAATGATTCTAACGCAGCACTGTGAGCGGCTCGGACTCGCTCGCTTCCGCCGCTCCGCCTTCCAGGTCGAGGAACCGGGGATCCAGCAGCCGCTCCGTTTCCACGTTTCCCATCGCCGAAAGCAGAGATTCCTTGAGCCGGGGAAAATCCTTCTCCAACTCCTCGAGCCAGCCGCGCAGCGAACGTCGCACCGTGCCCGATCTCTGTGAGCAGCCGCACGGAATCACCGGCGCGCCCAAGGATTCGGCGAACGCGCGCGTAATCTCTTCGGTCACGAAAACCAGCGGCCGGATCAGCCGGAACTCCCGCTTTCCCGACCAGGTCACCGCCGGCAGCGCGCTGGTGCGTCCGGTGAACAGCGCGTTGCGCAGAAAGGATTCGCAAAAATCGTCAGCCGTGTGGCCGAACGCGATGACGTTCGCGCCTAAGCCGCGCACGATTTGATAAACCGCTCGCCTGCGGAATCTGCTGCACACGTCGCAGCCGTGCTCCGGTTGCTCGTCAAGCAGCCTGAGGGAAGGATTATCGCGATGATATGTCCAATCGATCCCGCGCGATTTCAAATATTCGCCCAGAGGCTCGAACGGAGCGAGAAACTTGCCCTGTTCCACCGTGAACGCGCAGACAGTGAACTTCACGGGAGCGCGATGCTGCAGCCGCAACAGCGCTTCCAGCAACGTGAGCGAATCCTTGCCGCCGGAAAGAGCCACCGCGACGCGGTCCCCGTCGCGAATCATCTTGAATCGCGCGATCGCTTCGCCGGTTTTGCGCAGCAGTGTCTTTTCCAGATCCAAGGGAGAGCTTACCCGTGCCCGAGATACATCAGCCAGCCCAGGCCGAAGATCGCAACCATGAACCAGGCGAAGCAGTATGCCGCGTAGCGAATACGTTCGCGGTCCGTGCGTTTGGTCACGACGCCGAGCGCAATTGACGTGAACAGCGCGAACAAAACCGACGCTTCAAAGTGGGACAAGTTAATTTTCGGCATTCGTGTTTGCGCTCAGTCCTTTTGTCCCGTCGCGATTTCGTAGGCATCCACCATGCCTAAAATGTTGATTAATCCCGCGGCCACCAGGAACTTGGTGCCGTAATCGTGCACGTGGCCGGCGACGTCCGGTTGCGCATAACCCAGCCACACCGTCAGAAAATAGGGCAGCCCGCTCATCACATTCCCGATGAACCCGCCATAATAGATCACCGCGGT
The DNA here is from genome assembly GCA_030037375.1 of Bryobacteraceae bacterium. Classification (GTDB taxonomy): domain Bacteria; phylum Acidobacteriota; class Terriglobia; order Bryobacterales; family Bryobacteraceae; genus Palsa-187. The sequence goes on from JASHRP010000697.1 coordinate 5,114, forward strand.
GAGCAGATCGTCGCCTTTGGGCATGAACAACGCACCGCGCATCATCAGGCCCAGCAGATACATCGCCAGCACGCACGCCGCGATCAGCGCGCCGCGAATCGGCCGCTTGAGGAGAAGATGGCCGCCGCCGGGAATGATCCAGGCGACCAACACCGCCGACGCCCACTTTACCGGGGAGGCTCCGGAGATTGTTTTTTCCGCCACTGGTTTATTTTATCGCATGATGTTAGAAGCGCACAGAAAATGAGTTTCTTCTCCGAGTTGTCCCGGCAACTGCGGCAGGCCGAGGTCTGGGTTCCCGCGCTCAAAAGCGGCCTGCGCGTGCTCACGATCGTTGTCGGCGCGTGGCTGATTACGCGGATTTTGGGAAACCTGCTAAATCGCCTGCGCGCCTACGCTGCGTTGGCTATCGTGCGGCGCGGCGAGACGCCTGGGCACGAACTTGAAAAGCGCACCGCGACCATTGCCGCCGTGCTTCGCCTGTTCCTGGGCGTGATCGTATGGATGATCGCGATCGTCATGGCTCT
>JASHRP010000698.1 GCA_030037375.1 Bryobacteraceae bacterium
GATCTGTACGGCGGCGACCGGCCGGGCAACGATCTGTTCGGGAATTCGCTGGTGGCGATCGACGCGGCGACCGGCAAGATGAAGTGGTATTTCCAGACCATTCATCACGACATTTTCGATTACGACGCGCCGGGGCCTGCGATGCTGACGGACGTGGTGCGGAATGGGACTCGAATCCCGGCGGTGGTTCTATCCAACAAGACCGGGTTCATCTTCATGTTCGACCGGCGCAATGGCAAGCCGATTTACGACATTCAGGAGAAACCGGTTCCGAAAGGCGATGTTCCGGGCGAGTGGTATTCACCGACGCAGCCGGTTCCGGTGAAACCTCCGGCACTGACGCGGCAGGGCATGACGCGCGACGAGATCGCGAAGGTGACGCCGGAGCAACAACAATACTGCGAGGCATTGTTCGATTCCAACGGCGGAACGCATAACGAGGGCGTGTTCACGCCGATGGGGACGAAACAGACGATCGTGTTCCCGGCGAGCAATGGCGGCGCGAATTGGGGCGGAGCCAGCGTCGATCCGACGCTGGGCTACTACTTCATCAACACGCGCAGCGAAGGGGCGATCGGACACATGGGCAAGCAATCTGAGCTTCCGGCCGGCCGAGGCAAAGCTCAGGTCAGCGACAGCGGTACCGCGTACGTCCGCATCGGACCGCGCGGGGGGAATACGGGTTTTTCGAATCCGATGACGGGATGGCCGTGCCAGGCTCCGCCGTGGGGCGAGCTGATTGCGATCAATCTCAACACGGGCGACATCGTGTGGCGGGAGCCGTTCGGGCGCGTGGATTCGCTGGAGGCTAAGGGCGTGATGAATACCGGGTCGATTAACATTGGAGGCTCGGTTGCGACGGCGGGCGGGCTGCTGTTCATCGGCGCATCGACCGATCAGCGGTTCCACGCTTATGCGTCGAAGACGGGGAAGTTGCTGTGGGAGGTTAAGCTCGGGGCGAACGCGCAGGCGAGTCCGATTGCGTATATGGGCAAAGATGGCAAGGAGTACGTGGCAGTTGAAGCCGGAGATGAGCTGGTAGCGTTCCGGCTGCCCTAATCGTGGTCCTTCTTGCGGCGCTTCCGCAGGAGCAATGCGGAGTCATTGGACGGGATCGGGTGGGATGGAGTGCCGCCTCCGCCGCCTCTGAACTTGTCGATTGCTTCCGCGAGACCCTGCGCAACATCCGTCAGTCTCTTGCCCCCGGCCAAAAGGACGAGGACCAAGAGAAGGAGCACCAAGTCTGGCAACCCGGTCGTGTGCATACCGCGATGCTATCACTGAAGGATGGCTGAGCGCAGTGGGCGATCGAATAGACTCACTGCGGCTGAGGGCATCGTCTCGCGGCGGAAGATTATTCGGTCACCCCCGGTGGCGCAAGCGGCGAAGGGGGACAATGGCGAGCAATCCGGTTGCGAGCAGCGACAGCCAAGCGCTTGGCTCCGGGGTCGAGGCGACTTGGAAATTGAAGTCGGCTGACTTAAAGGAGGCGCTTGCGGTCCCGCCGTTCCCGCAGCAGTTTCCGGACCCATTTACGGTACTTGCGTCGGTGAGAATGTATGCGACTCCGCTCGTCGAAGTCTCCGCCGCGAAAGTATTCGCGTAGCTATAGGTGGTGGAAGACGAGGAGCTTCCTGAGGTTTGGCTCGTGGAGCTCTCGTCGTAAGCTATGCCGTCATTGCCGCCGGAGTTAAAGTTGAGACTCCCTACGACTCCTTCCGAAGTACCGGAGCTTCCAACGGACGCGGAGGTGGAAGCGCCGTTGATGTCCGTCGTCTCCCCAGTCAACGTGCCGCCACTAACGGATACGATCGTGTAGGATAAAGCTCCTTCGCCGTAGGACTCCAAGCTGCTCGAGGACGAGAAGGTTCCCGCCAGATTGAAGCCATCGGCGGTGGTGCTGAAGATGACCGCAGTGGCTGCATATTCGCTTTCGTTACCGTCCCCCACCTCGGTTCCGCTGGAATTATAGTTGGCGCCGACCGCGGAGTAACCGGTGAAGTCGAAGGTGATGCCGTCAATGCTGCAGATGCCGGAGTTGGTCGTAAGAATTGTCTGAAGCGAAACGCCGCTCTGACAGGCGCTCGCGAGTGCGATACCAGGCGCGACTACAAGACTCGCCGCCAAAATCAGGATGTGATGCCGCTTCACTTAAATCCTCCGTTTTTGAACTCGGCAGTCAAACACATCTCTACTGGCCGAACAAGAGTTGCAAGGCAGTTACAATGCCGAAAGTAAGCCCACCTGCTTTCAGTGGGTTAGGAACACTCGCATTGCCCTTGCGTGGTACTCCTGCGCGGCGAGTTTCCTCGAAGGAAAAACGTTGGGAACAGGCGCGCTCAACGTTGTATCGCCGCTGGTACTTTCGTTCCTGCCAGAATAAAGCGCGAGATTCGAAGGAAAAGTACGATTCGGGGAGTATACTGCGAACAGCACGCTTGGGTGGAAGCTTTTGGATGAAGTCAACAGGTAAATTACGATGGGCTGCTTTGGCCTTGGGGCTCATGTGTCTGAGTGGATGCTCCAAAGATCCCAACAAGTACCTGGAGAGCGGGGATAAATACTTTCAAGCCGGCAAATACAACGAAGCCGTCGTCGAGTACCGCAACGCGATTCAGCTCAATCCGAAGCTGGCACAGGCGCACTATCAGCTCTCGCGGGCGTACACTGAGCTGAAGTCGGTTGGAGCTGCTTATAACGAGCTGCGAGAGACGGTCGCTCTAGATCCGAAGAACGCGGATGCGCAACTGGAGCTCGCGACGTTGTTACTTGGAGGGAAGAAATATGCCGAGGCGAAGGCGCCAGCGGCGGCGGTGCTTGCTTCCGACCCCGCGAATGGACGGGCGCACGCGATTCTCGGGGATGACGCCGCGCTGACTGGCGATTCGGCTGGAGCGATTCGCGAATATCAGACTGCGATCAAACTCGAGCCTAGCCGGCTGCAGAGTTACTCCTCACTCGCCGCCGTTTATACGTCGCGCGGCGATTTCGGCAGCGCGGAGGCGGTGTTCAAGCAGGCTGTCGACGCGAATCTCGGCTCGGTACCGGCGTTGCTCAATCTCGGAGGGTTCTATTCGACGCAGCGCAAGTTTGCGCAGGCGGAGGCAGAGATGGAGGCGACATCGAAGCTGGCTCCGCGCGACCCACTTCCGCGGCTGATGCTGGCGAACGATTACGCGGCGGAGGGAAACCTCGGGCAGGCGGAAAAGATCTGCGCGGAGCTGAAGACGATAGCGCCTGACGATCCCAGAGCGTATCGAGCGCTGGCGCAGTTCTACAAATCCACAGGGCAGCGGGCGAAGGCTGTTGCGGAGTTGCAATCGCTCAGCATTTCGAAACCCAAGGATCCGTGGGTTAA
>JASHRP010000699.1 GCA_030037375.1 Bryobacteraceae bacterium
CTTCGAGACGCTCCGGAAGCGTTTCGCCAACGTTATCGCCAACGCCTGTGCAAACCGAACCGCCCAGAAACTCGACCAGGAAGGAATTACGGTACGTTTCGAGCTCGGCCGCGCGGAAGCCGTCACCGTTCAGCGCAAACGGCGCTTGGGTCATCTTGAGCATGCGGTAGGGAGAATAGGCGAACCGCACGGTCTCGCTTTGCGGGTGTGCCATTTCCACAAGCCGCGCCGCGCCCTCCGCCAGAGCGAACGCGGCAATGGTATTAAATGCGATTAAGACGCCGCGCGGCATGCGATCGATTGAGGCTTGCGCCACCACTCCCGGCACCACGATACGAACCGATCCACGCCGGTTTCGAGCGGCGTGGATGAACGATTGCCAATCCAAGCCTCGAGATCTTTCACGTCGGCGTGAGTGGACAGCACATCGCCCGGCTGCATCGGCAGAAAACGCCGGCGAGCGCGCTTGCCCAGCGCGGCCTCCAACAGGTGGACAAACTGCATCAGGGGCACGGGTGCGCCTCCGCCGATATTGAACAGACGGAAGCCGCACGGGCCACGCTCGACCAGACGCGTGACACACTCGGCGACGTCGGCTACATAGGTGAAATCCCGAAGCATCCGGCCGTAGTTGTAAATCTCGACCCGGCGGCCCTGTTCTATCGCGTCCGCGAATCGGTACGGAGCCATGTCCGGTCGGCCCCATGGCCCGTAAACCGTGAAGAAACGCAAACCGGTTGCGGGGATGCCAAACAGGTGCGCGTAGCTATATGCCATCAATTCATTGGCTCGTTTCGTCGCGGCGTAGAGGGAAATAGGCTTGTCGCACCGGTCCTCCGTGGAGAACGGAACTTTGTTGTTCGCTCCGTAAACGGAACTTGACGAAGCGTAGATCAAGTGAGGTTTACGAAGGCGCCGCGCGCCTTCGAGCACGTTGAGAAACCCCTGAACATTCGATCGCACAAAAGCGTGAGGGTGTCCGATTGAATGCCTTACGCCCGCTTGAGCAGCCAAGTGAACAATGGCATCGAATTTCTCCGACCGAAACAGCGTCTGCGCCGCGCAGCGGTCGGCCAAATCGATTCGATGAAAGTCAAAGTTGCGCCGCCGTTCGAGCAACTCCAAGCGGGCGTATTTGAGCCTCGGGTCATAGTAGGAGTTGAGATTGTCGACGCCGGTCACTTGAGCCCCGTCCTCCATCAGCCTTGCGCAGACATGGAAGCCGAGGAATCCCGCCGCGCCGGTGACCAGCAATTTCACGCGGTCTTCTCCACCCACCAGTTCCCCAGCGCCATACATTGCAGGCCGCTGCGCAGGAAGACGTCGACCGCATCCGCGGCGGAATAAACCATTGGTTCGCCGTGAAGATTGAAAGACGTGTTGAGCAGGATGCCCTCGCCGGTGCGCGCCTCGAATTCCTTGAGCAGCCGGTAGTATGCAGGATTGTGATGCTCGATCACTTCATGCGACCTGGTGGTGAAGTCGCAGGGATGCTGCGCGGCGCAAAATACTGCGCGGCGCTCCGGTCTTGACCGGAACGTCAGCATCATATAAGGGGATGCCGCCGGTTTCGGCTTGTCATAGTAGACCTGCGCGCGCTCCGCCAATACGGATGGCGCGAATGGCATCCAGAAGTCACGGCGCTTGATGGTTTGATTCAGTGCCCGAGCTAGTTCCAACGAATCCGCGCGGGCCAGAATCGAGCGGTTTCCCAAAGCTCTCGCGCCAAATTCGGCCGCCCCCGAAACGCGTGCGACAATCTGGCCGCTGGCTAGCGCTTCGGCCGCTGTGCGCTCAATGTCGTTCTTAAAAGAAATCTTGAGCCTCTGCCCAGCGGCCGCGAGCGCCGATTCGGCTTCGGCCTCGGTGATCGGCCCGCCGAAATAAATCGGCCCCAACGCCTGGATCGTTTCTCCCGCCTGCGCCGCCAGTAAACACGCCGCTCCAATACTGTTCGATTCATCGCCGCAGGAGGGAAATACGAACATCTCCTCGACTTCCGGCAACTCCAAAACCGCCAGGTTCGCCTTGACGTTCATGAACACGCCGCCGGAGCACGCGATTTTTCCGATCCCGGTCTCGCGGATCGCATTCCGGACCCATTCCGTCAGCATGTGTTCGATAAACTTCTGTACTCCGGCCGCCGCGGAATCGAACCGTTCGGAGGAAAGCAGCCGCCGGACCAAGTCATAGGCCGAATACATCGACGGCACTCCGGACTTGCGCCTCCACGTCATGCCATTGGGCGCAAATTCGAACAGATCGATCAGCTTCTTGGCAACGCATGCTCCCGAGCCATAGGGCGCCAGCCCCATCACCTTGTACTCATGCTCCAGCGGAGCCATCGCCATCTGCCGGGTCACCAGTGCGTAAAGCCTCCCGATCGAGTCATGCTCGGAGGTCTCGGCGATTCGTTCCAAACTCCCGCGCCGGCCGATCGAAACTGTTGCTGAGAGGCGGTCGCCTGAGCCATCGCAGGTGAACACCAGCGCGCGCTCGTTCGAACGCGATGAACCCCACGGAGCCGTGTAATATGCTGCCGCGGCATGCGCCAAGTGGTGTTCTACCGTGACAGTCTCATCCGGCTCGATGCCGATGTGCGATAGTGCCCGCGAGCGCGAGCGCGTTTTCCATCGCTGATAAGCCCGGTCGGCTGCGGTTTTCTTCAGGTATTGTTTGCAACGGGACAACAGAGTCGACGACGCCTCGTAATCCGCAACGATGGTGTCCCGCCGCCACTGACCGTAGTTCATATACAGCCCGTTGAGCGCAACTTTATCGACATCGCCCGACGCCATTCGCCAGGCAATCGAGACTGCGCCAGACGGCGCATCGCCCTGATTCTTGACCCGGCTCAGACGTTCCTCTTGCAGAGCCAGCTCCAGTCGGCCGTTCCGGACTAGCGCTGCCGATGCGTTGTGCCCGTCATGAATTCCGAGGAACGCGCTCATACGTTCCCCTCGCCTGCGAGCCCGTTGCCTCGGCGATAGTAGGAACGGTAGTGGCCGTAGTACGCGTAGCTCTCGCTCAGATCCCTGCTCACTCGGTTCAGAACCAGGCCGACCGTGCGAGCCCGCAATCGAGCAAGGGTTGCAAGCACGGCGGCGACCGCCTTGCGGCTGGTTTTTCCAGCGCGCGCAACCACCAGCACGCCGTCCGCTGCCGTGGCCATTTGCAAAGGCTCCGCGAAGCCGAGCAGCGGCGGCGCGTCGAGCACAACCAAGTCGTATTCCGCCGACGCCTCTTCCAGCAGCTCCGTCAACCCCCGGCCCATGAGGTCGCCGGCCCGGCGGGAAGGAGGGCCCGCGGGCAGAACCTTCAGATTGGGCGCTCCGTCCACCCGGAGGCATGCGTCGCGCCAGTGGATCTCTCCCGTCAAAGCGCTGGAGAGCCCGGTAATTCCCGGAAGGTTGAAGGCGCGGTGTACGCTCGGCCGCCGCAGGTCGGCGTCGATCAACAGGGTACGTTTGCCGTGTTCGGCGTGCGCCGACGCAAGGCTCGCTGCCGTGGTCGTCTTTCCGTCGCCGGGTGCGGCGCTGGTAATCAGCAGAGAACGGTAGCGCTGGTCGAAATTGCCGAGCAGAATCGAGTTACGCAACGTCCGCACGCTTTCGTTGAATCCCGATAAATCGCCGTCGACGCCGGAGGCGGGCAGCCGCATCGCCGCTCCCAGATCTCGCCGGCTCTTCATCGCAGGCAAGCTGCCCACGACATCCGCGCGAAGCGTACGGGCGATTTGCTCCGGGTCCCGGATCGTCTGGTCGAGCATATCGCTGATCACCGCCGCTCCAATCGCCAGCAGCATCGAGCACAAAAGCGCGAGCAGCAGGTTCAGCGAGATGTCGGGAGACACCGCGCTGAGCGAGGGCCGCGCCGGATCGGTAATTCGAATCGCCGAGTTTTGGAAGCCGGCGTTGATGCTGGCCTCCTTGATCCGGCGCATCAACTCGTCATACAGGGTCTTGTCGGCATCGGCCTCCCGCTTGGCCGCCAGATACTCGAAAGACCGCGCGTTCATTTCGTCGAACTCGCTCTTGGCCGCCGAGACCGCCTGCTGGGCCATTTCCTCGCGATGTTTGCTCTCGCCGAATTCGGCTTCAGCCCGGCGCACGATGCTGGCGCGGGTCGCGTCGAACGATGCCTGTATGTCGTCGAGCTTCGCCTGCGCGCGCCGGTACTCTGGATGCCTGCTCCCGTAGAACGACTCGACTCCGGCAAGATTCTCGCGAGCTTCGTTCAGGCGTTCGGCGAGCTTGCGCAGTGGCTCTCCCTGAGGCGTCGCGAGCGCCGCGTCGAGAGAGCCTTCGCGCACCGAATCGTACGCCGCTTCTTGCTTGAGCCGCTCGCTCTGCGCTCCCGTATAGTCTGCGTTCAATTGCTGGAGCCGGCTGGAGAGGATGCTGGTCTTCTGCTCCGGGTTCAAAACGTTCAGGTCGCGTTCGAACTTAGCCAGCGCCTGGCTGGATCGCTCCATCTTGGCCTTTAGTTCCTCAAGTTGCTTCTCCATGAACGCGGACAAACTCGCCGAACTGCGGATGCGAATGTTATAGGTGTGCTCGAGGTAAGACTGAGCAATCGCGTTGGCGGCGTCGGCGGCGAGACGCGGGTCCTCGGAACGATAGCTGATTTGCATGAGATAGGTGCTGGGCGGACGAGTAACGCGCAGCCTCTTGAGCATCACCGGGGCCTGTTCGCCCAGCTCGGATGCTGCGACCGCCGCTTGATGCTCGGCGCGGCGCAAACCCAAACGCTCATCCACCGGCCGCAACACCGAATCCGACTCGACCAGCTTCATCTGCGTTGCCAGGAACTGGTCGGCGTCATTGAGCGCCGCGGGCGCGGCTTCCTCGCCGACCACGCCGGAAGGCGTTTGGCGATCGATATCGACGGTCGCCGTCGATTCGTAAACCGGCGTCAGGCGCGCGGAAACCAGCCATGTTGTCAGAACCGCAGCAATGACAAATGCCGCTATGCTGGCGCGGTATCGCCTGAGAATCCAAAGGTACTGAGAGAGAGGAATCCGAGATTCTTCGGGTTCTTCCTCCGCACCAAGATACGGCGCCGGCGCAGCGTGTAGCAGCAATCGATCCGAACCCAGCGGCTCTGGGGAATCAACCGCTCGTGCATAATCTTCCCGCGCGATCATTCGTCCTAGTGGTTCACGCTCAGAATCAACGCGCCGGACGCCGTTCCGGCTATAAAGGCGATCGCTTTCTCGATCACGTTCGCGGATGCGCGAGCCGCCCGGCTGTCGGGGATGTAGAGAATGTCGTTCGCGCTGAGAGTAACGTCGGGGTCGGCTCGGTCCATGATCTTGCGCAACTCGACCACGATTTCCTGAGGAGGCGCGCCGGGCGCGTCGTCCTGGCGCCGGTAGATGTAGGCTTGTTTTTTCGCGAAGGGCGCGAGACCCTCCGCTAACGCCACGGCCTTGAGCACGGTCATCCCGGTTCCGTCCATGGCGGGAAAACCTCCCGGCTTGCGAACGTTGCCGACAACGAAGATTCGCCCGGCTGCCGGAATCCGCACCTCTTCCCCGCCTTCAAGCGTCAGGTTCAAACCTGCCTCGCTGCTGTCCATCAGTTCCTTCAGGGACACACTCTCAACGTGCGGAAGATCTCCCGGATCGCTTCCTCGATAAGTTATTAGGGCC
>JASHRP010000700.1 GCA_030037375.1 Bryobacteraceae bacterium
TGGGCCGGAACAGGATGACGAAAACGACGTTCGTACGGTGCGCCTGCTTTTTTGGCTGGGCGTGGCCGGCGCCGTGTTCGCCTGCGCGGATTTCTATTTTCAATTGCCCGCGCCCGCAGGGTACAGCGACCAGTTCGTGTGGCTGGACGAAGGCGTCCTAAGGCGAGCCCAAGGGCTGTTCTATGAAGCAAGCACGCTGGGCAATGTGTGCGCGTTTTTCCTGGTGATGATCGCGGTGGCTTTGTCGCGGAAGCGAGAACAATCCCAGTTTTCCAGGAAGGGATTGCTGTTGGGGGGATTGGCGCTGGCGGCGGCGCTGATGTTTTCCTACTCCCGCGCGTCGGTTTTTAATGTGGCGGTCGCGGTGTGTGTACTGGCGTGCATTCGAGTGCGCCGGTTCCGTCGCTCGATGATTTGGATGGGCGGGGCGGCCGTGGTGGCCGGCGTAGCCGTGAACTTGTTTTTGCCATCATTTTCCGCGAACTACTGGGGACGGCTGCTGGGGTCGTTCAGCTTCTTTTGGCAGTCGCCGGATGCCGTGCTCTCGGGACGATTGAGCCACTGGCAGATGCTGCTCGACTTCCTGGCGCGCGAGCCGTGGCACGCCATCTTAGGCGTGGGCTACAAGACGCTCCCGTATTCGAATTTCACCGGCTCCGCTGTTGTCGCGGACAACACGTATCTCGATCTGCTGGTGGAGACGGGGGTGGTGGGCCTTACGGCGTTTCTCGCGTTGAATGCGGCGATCTTGCGCACGGGATGGCGCGCGCTGCGTTCGCCGAATCCGAGGACGGCATTTCTCGGCGAATGGATCTTTTGTTTTTGGTGCGGAGAGATGGTGCAGATGTTTTCGGGCGATTTGATTACGTACTGGCGGGCGCTGCCGGTGTATTTTTGGGTGCTGGGCGCGGCGGCCAGACAAACACAAGAAGCCAGGCAGACGCAAGAGCAGAAATGAGGATTCTGTTCCTAGATCAATTCAGCCACTTCGGCGGAGCTCAATTGTGCCTCCGCGACGTGCTGGCGGAAGTTCGCCGCCGGGGCTGGGATGCGGAGGTGATGGCTCCGGGGAGTGGGCCGTTGCTCGATTTTGCGGGGGATTGCGGATTCGATAGTCAGACGCTGCGGATTCCGGAGTATTCGACCCATCGCGAAGCGGGCGCGGATTTTTTGCGATTTGGTTCGGGACTGGCACGGACGGCTGGGATGGTTCGCCGAGCTTTGAGGGAGCGCGGCTTTGACGTGGTTTATGTGAACGGCCCACGAGTGCTGCCCGCGGCGATCCAGGGCCATGCGCCCGTGATCTTTCACGCGCATAGCGTTGCGACGACGAAATTTGCGCGGATGATCGTCAGTTGGTCACTGCGGCGCGTTCGTGCGACGGCGCTCGCGTGCTCGGAGTTCGCGGCTGGACTGATTCGAGAGGCGCTGGGTGAGCATGCGGTACGGGTGGTCTACAACGGTGTCGCCGATTGCGGCTTCCGGCCGCACGGCAACAACGATGGCCCGATTCGGATCGGACTGTTAGGCCGCATTTCGCCGGAGAAAGGGCATCTTGATTTTCTCCACGCCGCGCGGGCGCTGGCGGACGATCCCAATCTGAGATTCGTCATCGTGGGCGCGGCGCTGTTTTCGGATCGCGGCTACGAACAGAAGATCCGGTCGCTTTGCGCGGAGCCGGGTGTCGAATTGCGTGGCTGGACAGACAATGTGGCCGAAATCTTGCACGAGCTCGATATTCTCACGGTGCCTTCGGGCGCGAATGAGGCGAGCACGCGCGTGGTCATGGAAGCGCTATCAGCGGGAACGTGCGTAGTGGCTTATCCTTCGGGAGGTTTGCCGGAACTGATTCGCAACCGATTTAGCGGTTTGCTAACGGACGGCCGCAGCCCAGCGCAATTGGCTCACGCGATTCGAAGTGTGGCTCGCAATCCGGAGATGCGATCGCGGCTGGCGCAGAACGCGCGCAAGGAATGGGAAGCGCGCTTTACCGTCGAGCGGTTTCAGCGTGAAGTGTGCGACCGGATTGAATCTGTGGCGATGCCGCGAGCATTCGCCGCCAGCGAATCGCGGATTGCGCCAGAGGAATCAACGTTCGCGCATGATGCACGGCCCGCTTCGCGAGAAAGGCCGCTGACACGAAGCGGCGCTTGAGGCGCAACGACAAGTCCGGCGAGGGAACATGGGCGTCGGCGATATAGGGATTTAGGCGGCGCGGAAATATGCGGCGCTTCACGATTTGAAAACGGTTTCGGACGCCGTTCGCCAAGCAGAGATGCAGGAACAACTCGTCCTTGTTCGGGCGCTCCAAGGCGAAGAGCGGAGAAAATCCGAACAGGCCGAACCACTTTTCGACGTCCGCAGGCAGAGCGTTCAGGAAATCCCGCACCACCGGATTCAGGCGGCATCCGAACCATTCCACGGCCAGGCGGCACGCGATGGTTTCGACCATCGGCGATGGCCGTTCATCGCGCCAATCGCGCCAGAAGCCGTGATCCTCAACGGTGGAATCGAGAAAGTGCGCGAGCTCGTACACGTGGTACGCGCGAACGTCGCCGCGCAACAGATGCCGGATCAAGTGCCATGCCGCGTAGGAGAATG
>JASHRP010000701.1 GCA_030037375.1 Bryobacteraceae bacterium
TTCCTGGCGATCGCTTGAGGCAGTGTTTCGCCGGCTCGCAGCGACTTCCGATCGGTGATATAACATTGCGTGCCCTTGAAGGAGATCAGGGATTCACCTTGGTCGCGCGACCGTCGGTCTCACCGCGCAGCCACACGAACAGCGGAGCCTTCGGGCTCGGGGAAGGCCAGGGCATGGCGATGCGAAGAATCTGTTTCGACCCCTCGCCCGCGGCCGGCCTCGGCAGCTCCGGAGCAGCCAGTCCAGTTGCGCCGCTCCAGCCGGTCTTCTCGATGGTTTCGAGATCGTAGCCCTTGAGCAATCCATAGTACCCATCGGACGACTTTTCATCGGTCATGGCGAAGCTTTCGATTCGGGGCAGCCGGACCACCTTGCCGAGCGGAAACGAATCGGACTTGCCGAGATCATCACTCTCTAGTACCGCTGTCAAACTGCAGCCGGACTGCCCGACCGCCCCGGGATCGAGCGAAAGGAACCATCCGTCGCCCGCCGGGGCCAACTGCGCATTGGCTTGTTTCTCGCCGAAATGCAGCTTCAGCGATTGGACCGTTCGCGCCGGGTCCGCACATCCCAGAGAGAGCGATCCGCCCGGATTGGCCGGCTCTACGCGCAAGACGAAGCTCACCCAGGACCCGGCTGGGATTTCCCCGTCCCGCACCTCCACTGGCAAATCTGAGGGAATCGACGCCTTGGCCTCGCGAATGCTCGGACGAGCCGCGGATACCTGCAACACGCCGGGAAATCGAATGACTCCGGTCATGCCTTCGACCTTGGCGGTAAGCGCGAGCCTGTCTCCCGGTTTCGCGTCAGCATGAAGACCGACCGTAAGCGAGCGCCGGGTGCCATCCTCATTTGCAGGTTGCAACGTCACATCCGCTTTCTCTGCTTCGATTCGCTCCACGCGATCCAACCCGGTCCCAGCGAGTGTTACCGATTCGCTGCGATCGCCGATGTTCACGCGCGCACCCGCCGTTTCGACGCGCGGCGGAACGGGGAGCAGGCGCATTGGCACGTCCGTCACCAGGCCGTCGATTCGTGACAACGCCAGTAAATATGGCCCAGGCCGAAGGCCATCCGTGTTCACTTCGATTCGAAGCCGGTTGGTGGGACCGGTCCGATCAAGCGGAAGATCCGCGGGGAACTGCCTCGCGCTGGTGGCGCGATGGACCCAGGCATGATCCACGAAAACGAAATCCGCTCCTGAAAGATCGAGTGTCACGATGCCCGTTCCCGCGATCAGCTTGTCTTGTGTCTCCGGCGTCAGCGCCGCAGTCTTGAAATTGTCGAGCTCATGGAGGCGCAGAGTGCCGGTCACCTTCACCGTGCTCCAGTCCCATTTGCCCTGCAGGTAATACGCTCCTGGAAGTCCTTCGTGCTTGCGCAAGTCGAGCATGATGGCGCGCTGATCGGGCTGAATGCGAGCTTTGACAGCAAGCGGCTTCACGGTTCCGGTCTCCGGCACAAGGGTCCAATCGAAAATGCGAGAGACGGGACGCCAATCCGCGACTTTGTCGACTTTCACTGAGACTGTTGCCCTCAATCCGATTGGCGCATCGGTGTCTTTGGCCAGCGCGAGTCTTGGTGGGCTGCCCTCGGCCATACGAAACGCCCATAGGTAAGCTAGCTTGTTCTTGCCCTTGGTTTGCACCTTTGTGCATAACGTCATACCGTCCGGATCGTCCGGAATGGCGTAAACGCTGCGAAATTCGGTGTCCGGCAGCAACCAGGTCTTGACCAGCGGTAGCACGCCGCCGCCGGGAAACAATCCGCCAGCATTTTCGAAAAACGCTTCTCCGCCCTGTCCGATGAGCGTGGTGGGACCAGCGCGGCGTCCCGCGCCCAGCGGATCGTAACTCGAATTCGCGGGGTTCAGCGCGCGCACCAGCGCGTACAAGGCTTGCTCCGCCGGAGTCGAGGGTTGAGCGGAGTGATCGTCTTCCTCGGCCTGCAATTCGAGCTCTCGCGCATTCTCCAACTGGTTCTCGAGATCGGCGGTCTGATCCGCATAATCCGCTAACGTTGCCACCAGAGCCTCATCCTTGGTCACCAGGTTGGTCAGCCGCTTTTCGTCGAGCCCTTGCGGAGCGAACACTAGAAGCACAATTCGCGTGGCGAAGGGCGCGACCCATTCGCTCGAGAGCGCGGCCAATTTGGGTTCGAGCACCGTCACGTTGCCGTCCGGATTATCCGGCACCAGAACCAGCGTCAGCTTGGCGTCCTTCTTCATGTCCGCGGGAAGATCCAGCGGCCGGTAAGAAATCCGTGCGCCCTGAGGCAGATTGTTCAGCTCCCGGATTTGCAGGGCTGCCGGATTCCCGGAGGGCTGCACGGTGAGCCGAAAGCTGCTTACCGCGAGGCTGCCCACGCAGCCGCTGGGCGCGGCGAACGCGGCGAATGAACCAACGAGAACCAGAGCAAGAACTCGCCGAATCATAATCATTCAGTTTACGCCTCGGCATGGCGTTATGATGTACAAAATGGACGAGCGAGCGTTCTATCGGGAATCCCAAACCACCAAGCCGCTAACGTTGAATTGTCCGTTTTGCCGGACTTCCGATACCTACGAGCTTCGCTGGATGGTCCGGACCAAAATCGACCGGCTTCCCGGCAACGCCGATGAGCGCGACCGCGCGCGCTTCGCCAAGGCCGCCAGCTACATGGTGCTTCTCGACGACAAGGCTATGTGCAAGAACATGCGCTGCCGCAAGCGTTTCGACATTTCAGGGATCAAGACAACCGCGTTCCTGTGAACGGCGCGAGGTTTGGAGGAGTCGAAGCCGGCGGAGCAAAGTTCGTTTGCGCTGTGGGAACTGGTCCTCGGGACTTGGCTCGAGTGGTGATCGCGACGACTTCGCCCTCGGATACGCTCGCACAAGTTATCGAATTCTTTCGCGGCGCGCTGAAGAACGGACCGCTCGCGGCAATCGGAGTGGCTTCGTTTGGCCCTATCGATCTCGATCCGGGTTCGCCGACATTTGGCCACATTACCTCGACGCCCAAACCCGGATGGGCAGGGGCCGATGTTTGCGGCCCGATCCGCCGCGCACTGCAACTGCCGATCGCTTTCGAGACGGACGTAAATGCCGCCGCGCTGGCCGAATATCGTTGGGGCGCGGCGCAGGGCCTGGACGATTTTCTGTACATCACGGTTGGAACAGGAATCGGCGGCGGGGCTTTAGTGCGCGGAGCCCCGCTGCACGGGCGAAGCCATCCGGAAATGGGTCACATGCGAATTCCGCATGATCCTTCGGCCGATCCGTTCCCCGGAACTTGTCCATTTCACGCAGACTGCCTGGAGGGTTTGGCCTCAGGGTTCGCGATGGAACGCCGCTGGGGCATCAAGGCTGAGTCTCTGCCCGCGGATCATCCCGGCTGGCTGCTTGAAGGCCAGTATCTCGGGCTAGGCTTGGCTAACCTAGCCGCTGTGCTCTCTCCGAGGCGAATTGTGATGGGAGGCGGCGTCATGCACAATCGCGGATTGCATTCGAGGATCGAGGAGAACCTTCATCAATATTTGAACGGATACATCCGCACTCCGGAGATTGTGCCGCCGCTACTCGGCGACGATGCGGGTGTTCTCGGCGCGATTGCGTTAGCGCAGCGAGTGGATGAGACTACGAAAGCTCGATCCAGCCATTCGCAGGTACCGTAGTCGGCGGGAGCCCATCCTGCGTGACGCTCAGGCGAAAACGCTTCCCTGCGCGGGGAGCTTCGAGCTCGACGATTGTTCCTTTGGCGACCTTCACGGCACTCGGGCCATTCTCGAATTCGATCCCGAATTTGGCTTCTTTCGACCCGTCTACGCGTACGAACAAATGTCCGTCGTCGCAGCCGTAGAAGATCTCCCGAACCGCGGGACCGCCCGAATGCATCGCGCCCGAGCGCAGATCCGGCCGGT
The DNA here is from genome assembly GCA_030037375.1 of Bryobacteraceae bacterium. Classification (GTDB taxonomy): domain Bacteria; phylum Acidobacteriota; class Terriglobia; order Bryobacterales; family Bryobacteraceae; genus Palsa-187. Next base: position 3,899 of record JASHRP010000701.1, read on the forward strand.
ATCGCCCGGCGCCCATCCATTCAAACGTGGACGTCACTTCGCCATCGAGCACAACGCGCAGGGGATGCGCAGGCGGCTCATGCGATTCGCCCTGCTGACTCATCAAGATTGGATACGAAAGATTCGCCGGCGGCTCTTCGCCCAGAGCGCGGTAGACGTTGGCCAAATGGTCGCGGTAGAGCTGATCGAACTCCGGCCGGTTGTCCGAGCCGTGCTCCGGACCATACCACCAGTTCCAATCGCTACCCTCGGCGATCAACAACTCCTCAAACGCAAGTTTACGCGCTTCCTCGCTCACGCCGGCCTTCTTCTGATCGTAGAATTCCCGAGCCTCAAGAAGGCGCTCCCAGGATTGATCGTCCTCCTCTGCGCCAATCCAGACATCGAAGTTCGCGTTGATCCAGGAACCGGGGAAGATATGATCGAGGGGCTTCGCCTCGAACCGGTCCAGAGCTTCAGTCACCGTGACAGACTCCAGAGCGGGATCGTCAGAGATGCGCCGGTACAGCTCCCGCAAGAAGGGCCTTCCGTTCACTTCGTACCATTCCCAGGCGTTTTCTCCATCCAGGATGATCGGCACCAGCGCTTCCCGGCCCTGGCTGTTTTCGCGAATACGGGATAAGAAATGCTCCGCGGCGTCCGCGGCTCCCATATGCGCGTACTGGAAGCCGATCAGGTCACTCAAGTAGTGGTCGCGAAACAGCATTCCCAGCTCCCGCCCATCCTTACGCCAGCGATATGCCTGATACGTAACGTCGACTCCGGCGTCACGATTCAGGGTGCGGGCCAGGACTCCGTTGTCCGTTGCGGCCCAACGGAATCCGCAATCCGCGGCCAAGGTCAGAGCCTCATCCGAGACGGAACCCTCCGAAGGCCACAAACCCTGCGGAGTCGCGCCAAGCTTTTCCTGCATGTAGGAACGCGCGCGCTGCAATTGCTCCTTGGCGTCGTCCGGATAACGGAACCGCCGCGGTAATACCACGCCGGGATGCGCAACCGACGCGATCTCCGTATCACAGATCAAAGGCAGAATCGGATGATAGAAGGGCGTGGTCGAGATTTCGATTTGTCCCTGCGCCGCGAATGCTTTGTACACCGGTAGCACGCGAGCAAGTGCTTCCTGCTGCTTGCGCACCATCAACGCCTGATCCTGAAGCGAATAGTTCCGTCCCTTTTGCAGCAGCGCCTTGAGCTCCGCGTCGCGCGCGCGCTGGTCCTCATCGAACCAGACCAATTGATTGAGCACCTGCAAATCGCGCAGGTCCTGAATGGAGAAGTCGTCGCGCTTTTCGTGCAGCTCCCGGTAACGCGGATTGCCGTTGATAATGCGCGGAACGTTGGCCTGAAAAAAATATTTGAGAACGAAACGCCTTTGCGCCTCGGTCAAGTCCTCGGCCGGGAGGGCTGCGCAATCGAAGAACGGATCGGACGCTTTACCGGTCGCATAATCGTCGATCTGCAGCACCATCGAGGGGACCAGATTAAAGGTCTGATGAATCCTGGGGAACTCCGCCAGAATCTCGACCATTCCGGCGTAGTCTTTCAATGCGTGGAGCCTCGTCCAGGGCAGCTTGTACTCTCCAGTCCACAAATCCTTGTAGAACGGCTGGTGCATGTGCCATAGGAAACACAGCGTGGTCATGGACGGGAGAAGTAACTCCTCACTGGCGCGGGTGCGGACGTCCCTTTGATAGAGGCCCACAAGATATCGTTCAACTCATCGTCGTCGATCAAATCCGCTTCGTCGAAATTCATCTTCTTCGACCGCTCCGCGGTTCCCGATCGTGCCGGATTCCGGTCCGTAAGCGAAATGCGCGGGCTCTCCGCGGCATACGGCGCCGGATTGGGAGACGACGCGAAGGCCGCGGTGAGCGGCCGCGCCGCCGCGTCGAACTGCGTCATGGGGCGCAATCCCAGAATCAGCTCCATGGTTCGCATCACAGAGGATTGATTGTACATGGTGCTGTCGATCACGCCGCCATGGGTGTACGGTGAAATGGCCAGCAGCACGGAGCGATGGGAATCGACATGATCCGGGCCATCCTGCGCGTCGTCTTCAATGGAAAAGATCGCCGTACTCGCCCAGAAGCGGCTCTTTGAAACGCCTTCCACGATCATTCCCAACGCGTAATCGTTATCCGCGAACAACGCCAGCGGCGTCAGCTTTCCCGGCGTCGTTCCGTTGGTATGGTCGTTCCCGATTCGCACGATCATTAGTCGCGGCATCTGTCCGCTGCTCTCGAATTGTTTCAGGTCTTCGAGGAAGACTTTCGCGCGTTCCACATCGGGATAATCGAGATCGAAACTGCGGTACCGCATGTTTACGACGCCCTGAAGGGACGGATCGCGCACGTGATCGATTTGAACCCCATCCGCTCCAGCTTTCTTTTTGTTTTCGACAAACTCTCCATAGTCGCGCACGGTCAGTCCAGCGGCTAAAGCGTTGGTCCAGATATACCCGGCCGGCGGCGTATTTGCCGGTTCCCCGCCTTCGAATCCGTAATACGGCGACCGGCCGCCGTAATTGTTGGGCCACATGCGCTGTGTATAATCCGGCGCAATGCCGGCGGTCGCCCAGTTGTGCCCATCCGCGCTCACATCCGCGTTGACGTAAAAGTTGTCGAACAGCACGAACTCGCGAGCGAGCTTGTAGTGGTTCGGTGCGGCCGATTCGTCGAAGAGCGTCAAGGAGGAATCGCTGTTTCCCTTCCCGATTTTTCCGAACACCTGATCGTAGGTCCGGTTCTCCTTGATGATGTAAATGACGTGCTGAATGGGCGAGGGCTTGTCCGGCCGCGACACGATGACGCTGTCTCCACTCGCCCCCGCATCTAGCTGCTCATCCCGATACGGCATCAGTCCCATCGCTGTCTTCGTGTATCCGTCGAGCGTTTCATCGGTCAACGGATCGATTACCGATAGGGTTCCGTTTTGTTTGAATGCGACGAACTCTTGCCGAATCAACGGCGTTCGCGGAAACGGCGAGCCGGTGTAGCGGGTCGGATAACTGGCCACGCCGCGGCCGTTCAGGATTACCAATCGACCGTCCGGGAGCGGCCTCACCGCAGTCGGATACCAGCCGGAGGGAATAAAACCCTCCACGCGTCCGTTGCCCTCGGAAACATCGGCGACAGCCGCGACGTTTGCATCCGAGCATGCCACAAACAGCCGTTTCTGATCCGCGCTCAGCGCGAGCCCGCTCGGGGTCATGCCGACCGGCTGTTGTGGTGTCATCGCGAGATTGAGCGTCTCTTCGAGCTTCATCACGTTGCCCGTGTTCACGCTCACCGCGTATACCGAATTCGTGTTCGCCGCAGTGACAAATACGCGAAATCGCCAATCCTTGTCCTCGTCGCCATCGTCATCTTTGACTTTGCGATCGCCAATCACCATGTCCGTGGTGTGCGGTCCCAAGCGGATGCGCGTGGCCTCCGAGCCAGTGCGAGTTTCGTAAAGATACACGGCGCCATCCGCCCAACTTGAAACCAGATACGACTTCCCATCTGGGGCGAACAGGATCCTGTATGGGCGGCGTCCCGTCTTATAGTGCTGGGCTGCCCTACCGGTGCGTGCGTCGAACGCGACAATCGAATCGTGGTACAGATCGGCCGCCAGAATGGTTTGCCCGTCCGGCGAAACCGCAACGTCGCCTACGAACTCGGTCTCACCGAGCTTCGTCCCTGGAGCAACCTCCATCGTTCGGGCCGGTTTCAACTGGCCGTCAGAGGAAAACGTAAACTCATACACGCAATACTTGGACCCGCCGCCAACATACACGCGCGATCCGTCGGGAGAAAACGTGAGCCCTAGCCACGCGTCGGCAACCGGAACCTTCGCGATCTCCTTCATCCCGTCCACTGCGATCACACTGATGCTCGGGGGCCGGTAGCCTCCGTTCAGCACCAGCAGGAATTTGCCATCGTGCGATAACGCCGAGGACATCGGTAAAGTATCCACCGGCACTTGCGTTCCCACGGGTTGAATCCGCCA
>JASHRP010000702.1 GCA_030037375.1 Bryobacteraceae bacterium
AGCCATTTCCGGCGGACAGCTGGCTCAGTCCTCTATATAAGGCGATCTATCCGGCACGGGTGAATTGGCGGGCGTCGCAGAGGGCCGTGGGGTGCCCGGAGTTTGGAGTATCCAGCGTAGTGAGCCGGCCGCTTGAATACGATCAGCAGGAGGAGTTTTCGGTTCGGCCGGGTTTGGTGCAACCAGAGGCCGGGCGACACGAGGTGGTGTGGTGGGACCCGTCGAAATTGAAGCTGGGCGCGGAGGAGAATCAGGGGTCCTGGCAGAACCAGACGCTTAAAGAGATTCTTCAAGAAGACGGCGGAAAGAGCTTGGCGGAATATCGAGCTTGGCGGGATGAGCGGGAAGGTGTGCTGCGCGAAGGCTCTCGGCCTCAGATCGATGTTTTTCTGGCGAGCCAAGCGGAGGAGGGGCCTCCGGGCGTCGAGATTGCGGTCGAGGATGCGAGCGCTACGACTGCGATTCGAAAGCCGATGGGCAAGAGGTTCGGGTCGCTGGTGCACGCGGCTTTGCGGGACGTTGGTCTCGATTCGACGCCCGAGGCGGCGAAGCGCATTGTGGAGCTGAATGCTCGAGTGCTCGGCGCGACGGAGGAGGAGGCGGGAGCGGCCGAGGAGGCGGTTGCCGCAGCTCTTGCGCATCCGATTTTCGCTCGCGCTCGGGCGTCCGCGCGATGCCATCGCGAATATCCGGTGACGCTGCGGCTCGAAGGCGGGAGAGTGCTCGAAGGGGTGGTCGATTTAGCGTTTGTCGAAAACGGCGCGTGGGTCGTAGTCGATTTCAAGACCGATGCCGATTCAGGCGGCCGGCGGGAGCAATACCAGCGACAGCTTCAATGGTACGCGCATGCGTTGGCGAGTTTGACGGGGATGCCGGCTAGAGCGGTTCTACTGCGGGTTTAAGTTTCTGGCGGAAAAAAAGGCCCGGCTTGGCTTTCGCCTCACCGGGCCGCACGAGGGAAGAAGATCAAACCTGCTTAACGGTGTCCGCCGCCATGGCCGCCGCCTCCACCGCCCCGGCTTCCGCCGGAGCTCCCGCCGCGTGAGGATTGAGCCGGAGCCGGAGCGCTACGCGGTGCGGTCTGGGATGGCGCGCTGCGCTGCTGCACGATCGGCGGATTCATCCGCAGAGGCTGCTGCTGCGTCGAGCCGCGGTTCTGCTGGGGCGTTGCATAGCGGTAATTCGATCCAGGAGTTCCGCCGCGTTCCGCGCCCACATTACCCGCGCCTCCGCGAGAGACGCTCGAGTTGTATCCGTTAAAGCCGCGCCATGCGGAAGCGGCCGGCGCAGCGCCTCGCGCTGTCGCGCCGGAAGGTCCGCCGGAAACGCCGCGGCTATAAAAATGAGTATTGGCGGCGGTTTGCGGCATCCCGCGCGAGTTCACCGCTCCATCCGCCATGCGCCTGCTCGCGGCAGTTTGGCTGACCGGCAAAGCGCCGTGAATCGCGCCCGCCCTTGCCAAATCCGCTCCCGTCGGCCGGACCATGCCCGCCGCGCTCACCGCGCCATGGCCGAAATCGCCGGCGCGCATGCTGCTGATCGCGTTGGTGTACCGCGCATTGCGGAAGACGCTGGCGACGTTTACGTTAGTGACGCCGAACCGCCCTCCCGCCACGATTCCCGCTCCATACCAGGGATGGAACGCTTCGAACGGAGCCAACGCCACCCAGCCCACGTTTCCAAAGCCGAATCCAATCCCCACTCCGATGCCTAATCCGGGTCCCCATCCGAAGAATCCGACCATCGCCGGTCTCCAGTAATAATGCGGACCGAACACGCCCGGCCACCAAGCCCAGCCCCACGTGCTCAGATACCAGCTTCCGTAGTGATACGGAGCCCAGCCCCACGGGTCCGCGCTAACCCAGGTCCAGCCATAATAATCGACCCAAACCCAGCGGCCCGCTTGATAAGGAGCCCAACCCGGGGGCTCGCTCGGAACCCAAACCTGGCCGTAATTAGGATCGTATTGCCATTGGCCGTACGGATCGAGCGATTCCCCGCCGGTCACGTCCGGCGGCACATATCCCGGCCGATAGCTGGCGGTCTGCTGTACAGCGCGGTCACGGTCCGCGTTAAAGCGGTCGAAATCGTCCGGCGGAATCGCGGCGATCATCTGAAACTCCGGATCGTTTGCGTTGCCGCGAACCTCCATGGTTTGACCCGGGAGCAAATCTTCCGACCCGCGCGGTCCGTACACCGCGGCTTGGCCCGTGCGCACCGTGATGTCGGTCATCCCGTCAGGCCGCACCGTCACGCGGTACGTGCCGGCGCTGACCGGGCGAATCGAAACCGCGGGAGTGCTGATTTCCACCTGCGCGTCGTTATCGTGCAGGACGCGGAACTCCGTGGTCCCAGCGGCGATTTGAATCTGATACTTCTTGAATTCGAGCTCGCTCAGCCGCACTTCGCTCGAAGGCGCCAGACGAATCATGTTCTCGAAATCGAATTGAACTTCGGTGCGGCCGGCGTCGCCGGTCACCACTCGATCCGTGACCACCAGCGGTATGTTGTTCCCAGCCGGAGAAAGCTCACCCAGATCGCCATGGCGGATCGAAACGTTTCCCTGCACGATGCTCAACCGGGCCACGCCGTGATCCGGAGAATCCCCTGAGTTGGGATCTTGCGCCCACGCTGGTGCAAGCGCAGCCGCGAGGATCATCGTAAGGGCCGTCCATTTCATTGCCGCCACCATCTGCCTAGGCAGTGGCAATTGACCAGCCAAAGGGCAACCGCATGATTTTAATAGACTTGACGGGGCAAACGGGAGACGCGAAGATGGTTGAAAACCACCACCCTGGCTCTATCGCACCGGAAAGGCGCGATTTAACATCTGTTATAGTTTCGCGAGTTCATCGTACAAGCTGCCGTAGAACTGGCCGTTGAACATCCAGCCCAGATCGTCGGTCTTCACCTGCATCGCGAGCGTTTCGCGGGTGGCGCCGGCCTTGATCGCATCTTTAGCCCGGCTGATCAGCGTAGCGAACTTATCGCGGTAAGCCTGCACTTCGGCTTTCGTCTTCGGCTCGCCGCGTCCCGGGATGGCCATGTCGAAATCGAGCTTCAAAACGCCGTCCAGAATTTGGGTCCATTCGACCGCGCTGCCGCCGTTCGCGAAATCCACAATCGGCGTGGCGTCCGTAATCTGGTCGCTGACCATGACGACCTTTAGATCCGGAAAGTAGATCATGGTGTCGTCGCCAGTGTGCCCGCGGCCGTAGGAGTGCGCCTCGACGGTTGCGCCGCCGAACTTCAAAACATAATCCTTGGCAAATGTTTGCGTCGGCAGTCCCGGGATGTCCTTCGTGCGCGGATCGCTGGCCATGCGGGTTTTCAGCGCGTCCAGCGCGATCACCGTCGCGCCCGCGTCTATGAACTTTTGATTGTTTCCGACGTGATCCGGATGATGATGGGTGTTGAACACGTATTTGACGGGAAGATTCGAGACGGAATGGATCTCCTCCATCACGCGATTGTAGTTCTCATCGCCCGGATTCTTGGTGTCCACCAGGATCAGGCCGTCGGGCGTGACCCGGATGAGCGTGTTGGCCCCGCCGCCGGTGATCATATAGAGATTCGGCTTGAGCTGACGAATTTTCTCGACCGTCTGGCCGGCCTTGGGCGCGCCTTTCCCTCCGCCTCGCCCGCCCGGAGGCGCTTGCGCGATGGCCAGCGAAGCCGCCGCCGAAATAGTCAGAACAAGTAATGTTTTTTGCAGCATGCGCCCTCCCGGTCGCCTTCCCAGGCAACGATTATACGCAAGTTGCTGGATTGCCGTTTCCCGTGCTCCATCTGGTTCTTCCTAGGCCGGGCAGATGCTGCACGATGACGAACGCCGTTCCCGTAATGGCGCTTAGCGCTCTAAGCGATTGCGGGAGGAGTGCTTCCAGCCCCTCCGGCCGATGCGCCGATTCCAACGATATGAAACGCCGTGCTGGAGCGCTTTGAACCAGAGGCTCCCACGGAAAACACAAACAAAGCATGGCATTGGCGTGCCCCTGATCACTCTGGTCACTCCATGGGCCGGCGCCGAAATCAACTCCACAGGTGCGCGCTACAATCATCAAGGATGTCCTTTCCCGTTCATCGCAAGCGCCGGCTCCGCGTGTCCGAATCCATGCGCCGGCTGGTTCGCGAGCATCACCTCGAACCCTCTCAATTCATCCTTCCTCTCTTCGTTGTTCCGGGTGAAGGCGTCCGCAAGCCGATCAGTTCCATGCCGGGCAACTTCCAGCTCTCGATTGACGAGCTGGTAAAGGAATGCGAAAAGGCCCACGCCCTCGGCATCGGCGGCATCATTCTCTTCGGCATCCCCGACTCAAAAGACGAATCCGCATCCGGAGCCTACGCCGACGACGGCATCGTCCAACAGGCTCTCCGCGCTATCCGCCGAGCCGTGCCCAAGCTTCTTCTCATCACCGACGTCTGCAACTGCGAATACACCAGCCACGGCCACTGCGGCAAGATCGTTGGCGGCGATGTCGACAACGATGCAACGCTCGAGTGGCTCGCTGCTTCAGCCGTATCCCACGCACGCGCGGGCGCCGACATCGTCGCGCCGTCGGACATGATGGATGGCCGCGTCGCGGCTATTCGCGCCGCGCTCGATAAGAACGGCTTCCAGAAAATCGCGATCCTCGCTTACGCCGCCAAATTCGCCTCGGCGTTCTACGGTCCGTTCCGCGAAGCCGCCGAATCCGCGCCTCAATTCGGCGACCGCCGCAGTTATCAAATGGACCCAGCCAACGCCCGCGAGGCCATGCACGAAATGGATCTCGACTTCGAAGAGGGCGCGGACATGCTCATGGTCAAGCCCGCCATGCCGTATCTCGATCTGATCCGCCAGGCCTACGACCGCTTCCCCGTCCCCATCGCCGCCTATCAGGTCTCGGGCGAATTCAGCATGCTGATGGCCGCGGTCGAGCGCGGCTGGCTGGAATACGAGCGCGCCATGTTCGAAACGCTGATCTCGATTCACCGCGCCGGCGCGAGCATCATCCTGACCTACTTCGCCTGCGATGCCGCGCGTCTACTCGCTTGAACGGCTGGCCGGCGGCTTTGCAGTTCTCTGCCTCGCCATCGCGGCGCTGCTGCTCGGCAACCCGTCTTTTTCGAATGCCTCTCTCCCCGTCCGCGGCATCACCGACCCGGTGATCGCCCTCGAATTTGCGCGCAGCGTCGTCGATGTCGACTACGTCCTCGGCGACGCGCCCAGCTCCGATCGCGAAGTCATGCGAGTCAAAGTGCGCATCGGCTTCGCCTCCATCGCCGCGTACACCGGACTCTTCGTCTGCCTCGCCTTGCTGATGCAGCGCGCCGGAGGACCGGGACGAATGCTCGCGCCCGCCGCGATCGTCTGCGCCGGAGCCGCTGCCGCGTTCAACATCGCCGCGAGCATCGCCGTCCTTAGTCTGCTCGACGTGCCGCTGTTTGAAACCACCGGCGCGATGATCAACGCCATCCGTAGCGCCAGCTTCGCATCCTGGGCGCTCGCCGCCGTCACCCTCGGCCTGCTATCGCCCCATTTCCTCCGCTCCCCGAAGCTCCTGCCACGCTCCATCGGCGCGCTCTTCGCAATCACCGCCATTATGCAACTCTACGGCCTCCGAGACGGCCAATTCCTCGTCCTCGGCTCAGTCCCGGCAGGGTTGGCGCTGATTGGCGTCGTGGTGACGAGGCTCTTCGAGTATGGCGTATCGTCCGTATGACTTTGGCGCCACGATGCAAGCATGAAACGGGCGCGTGGGTCTCCGGCGCGTAAAAGAGCGACGCAAGAAAACCACGGCCCGTAAGCTTATCCAGCGTGCGGCTCAAACCGCCGATTTAGTGATGGTTGCCGTGATCGTTCCCCTGCCTCGGCGAAAGGGCATTCGCCATGACATAATCGGCAACGGCAATTCCAAGCGAGGTTCCGTCGATTGTCGCGGTTCGAAAGTGGATGCCGCCGAATACGCGTGCATCCTTCACGTCTTCGAGGGCTTCTGAGAAGTTGTGATACTGACGCGTGACGCCGGGCATTGCGAGAGAAACGATTCCAAAAGACGTTGCCTCGCCAAAAGTCTCCGCCAGGATGTGCGCGGCCGCGCCGCTCGCGCACGAATGCGCCGAGGGGTACTCGGGGAAAGGAGGCGTCACAATCAAGGGAGTCCATGAGGGGTCCGGGGTAGTGGCGTCGTTTCCGTCCGTGTCGCCCAACTGAATCGCGGTGATTGGCCGCCACGAGCTATATGTGTATTTCGAGTCCCAGCACCCAATCATCGCGTCTGCCATTCCTAAATTAACGAGAGCGAGCAAATGCGCCGTCTCAGGAATCGAATACTGATGTTGCTCGGCCAGCGAAAGAACCGCCTGATCCCAGTAATCGGGCGGATTGCCGGCCTGCCAGAAGTTCGCGGAGAGCGTTTGGTCGGCGGTTCGTCCGGAGTTCGTGGCGATCCCCATAGCCTCTACTTCGTTGTAATCTGCCGTGTATTGATCGCTGGTGAGGGCCGGAGGGCCAGCCAGGCGGAACTGCGAAGGCGACCGCATGACCCACGGGGTTGTGGTAGCCAACTGGGGCGCGAGGCCGGGAGCCATGGCTGGCGGAGTCGGCCGCCACTGGCCCGGATTGTTCCCGCCCAAGTACGGGGCAACGGTATTTGCGAATCCATCCTGGCTTTTCCACGTCCATATCTGATTCGCGACGGTCTGGCCCCACGCCAGTCCCTGTTGAACCGCGATGTTACTGTCGGTGATTTGCGCCAGGGAGGTCGCCTTCTGCTGATCGAAGGTGGCTTGCTGCGCTGGATAGAGGTCCAACAGCGTGACATAGGCCGCCTCTACTGCCGCGGCGTGTATGGACGCTCCTTCAGGCGCCGCTGGCTGAACGAAGATGGGCGAGTAACGGCGGTCGATCCCGTTTACGGCGTCGAAGACTGCCGCCTCCACGATCGCCGCAACCCGTGGGGTAAGCGGGGCTGCAGTTACCGGCGCGGTCAGCGTTGCCTGGATCATGACCAGGTTCCAATCCTTAATCTCATCCGCCAGGGCAACGCCGCTCGCGATTGCCAGGCCAAGTGAAATTGAGAGTATCTGTTTCATCCTTTTCTTTCTCCTCTGCCTTAGAACGTGATTCGATCCGCCATTCGCCAGGCGGGTCCAAGCTTCTCGTTCAAGCCGAGCCTGGCGCCAAAATGAGCGGATTCCTAAGGAACATCGCTGATTTCCGCTTCGCTTCGCAATGGCAAGCAACGGAAATTTCGCTGACGCGGCATCCTATTGAGATCACGGGTGTTGGGTGGGCTGCTGATATACTGTGAACCTGCTGAGGGCGTCGGAAATCGGGGACCCGGGGAGGGCTTACGAAAAGGTCGAGCGGCTCCGCCGGAATTTCGTGTTTCGGCTCATTCGAATTCGATGCGAAAACCGGCGAGCTGCGCAAGCACGGTCTGCGAGTCAAGCTGCAGGGCCAGCCCATCGAGATGCTCACCATGCTGCTCGAGCATCCGGGCGAGGTGGTGACGCGCGAGGCATTGCAAAAGCGGCTATGGCCCGCCAACACCTACGTTGATTTCGAGCAAAGCCTGAACGCCGCTATTAAGAGACTTCGCGCGGCCTTAGGGGACTCCGCCGATGCCCCGCTCTTCATCGAAACGTTGCCACGGCGTGGCTATCGCTTCATCGCTCCAGTAACCCGGCCGGCAGAAGAGGTTCCTCGGCTGGAGCCAGACACGCCGAAACCCGTCCCGGGGAAACCCGCTAACCGGCGTCGATTCGCCGTGGCGGCGGCCGCGGCCGCGGTGCTCCTCCTGCTACTCATAAGCGCCAATCCGCCGGGTGTCTCGGACAGGCTCCGGGCCCGCATTCTTTCGGGCGAAATCCGTTCTCTTGCCGTGCTGCCGCTGGTGAATCTCTCCCGCGATTCCGAACAAGATTATTTCGTGGATGGCATGACCGACGCCCTCCGTGAACGACTGGAAGGTATCAGCTCGCTGCGGGTGATTTCGCGAACGTCCTCGATGCATTATCGCGGAAGCAGCAGACCACTTCGCGATATAGCGCGAGAATTAAACGCCGATGCGGTGGTCGACGGCTCTGTTTTGAGCTCGGGTGAACGCGTGCGGATCAACGTGGAGCTAGTTCAAGCCGGCATGGACCAGCACATGTGGAGCAATAGCTACGAGGGAGACCTGCGGGACGTGTTCGTTTTGCAGGCTAATGTGGCCGGCAAGATCGCCGACGAAATCCGTGTCACATTGACGCCGCCTGACCGGGCCCGCGTGGCCCAGGCTCGCACTGCCGATCCCGATGCGTATCAGGCTTATTCCAAGGGCCGTTTCTGGTGGAATAAACGCACTGAGGAAGACCTGAAGAAAGCGATCGGTTTTTTTCAGCAGGCCGTAGACAAAGATCCGAACTACGCGCTTGCCTACGATGGGCTGGCCGACTG
>JASHRP010000703.1 GCA_030037375.1 Bryobacteraceae bacterium
TCGCCGTCGCCAAGATCGCCATGCACAATCGCGAGCACATCGTAATTCTGCGCCCCGGCAAGAACGGCGTCCTGCTCCACACCATGTATTACAACCACGAGATCCGCAAGGTCGACGAATTCCGCACGGACCTGAATCTGGTCAAGGAGAAAGAGCTGGCGCTCGCCACCAGCTTGGTTGAAGCGCTCGCGGGCGAATTCGAGCCCGAAAAATACAAAGACACCTATCGCGAGAACCTGCTTCAGATGATCGAGGCCAAGAAGCAAGGCCACGAAGTCGTCGCGACTCCCGAACCTCAGCAGGCCAAGGTCGTCGACATACTGGAAGCGCTCAAAGCCAGCCTGGCTCAGGCCAAGAAACCCGCCGCGTCCGCAACGACCTCCGAGCCTGTGGCCGAAGAAGCGCGGCCCGCGAAGAAGCGCGCCCGCGGCTAGGCCGTCACAGAAGGAACGCAGTCAGAAACTCGATCTGGTTCACGACGATATCCGTCGACGGCCCATGCGATCCCTGCGGCCCCCAATGCGTGAATCGCACCCCAGGCGCGATCCTCAAGGCCCGCATCCGCACCTCCACTCCGCCCCCAGCGGAAACTCCCGCAATCGAGGAATGCTCCGTCGGCAGGCGGAACGAAGGTCCGGCTTCGGCAAACGGCCGCAAACGTCCCGGCCTGAATTTGTATCGAGCCAAAACCGGAAACTCCCACGTATTGCCCTCTCTACCAGACTCCTGAGGCCCTAAATTCGACCCATCCGCCAGAACATTCCGCTCGGAAACATCGATGGGGTGGTACACGGCATTCAGTTCGAGATAAATCCTCTTGGGCAACGCAGCCTCCAGCGCCGGACCCATCAGGAAAACGTAGCTTCCCGAGATGTAACTGGTCCCTGCTTCACTTTCGTAAACCCGAACGCCGCCGCTCGAACCCGCCGGAATGCCGGCGAGGAACGGACTCGCGCTGGTCGGCACATCGTGAATCAACGTCATTCCCGCGACCACACCCAGCGCAATCCGCGAGCTCAGCGGATGCCACGCCGAGTGCGGCCGCCCGCTGATGCCTGCCAGCAACTCGATCTGATCGACCTTCGACTCGGCCAGCCCCAAACCCGGATCGGTAGCCCAGCGGTTGTAGCGCACCATGGGCGAAATCTCGAATCCCTTCCAATGCGTCGCCACGCCGATTCCCGCAGTGACTCCGTAGTGAGATGGGTTCGCATTCAGATTCGTCGTCGGCCGCAGCGCGGGACCAGCCTCGATAAACGGATCCACTCCGGCCCAATGAAACCAGTACTTCGCGAGCACCGGCAGCTCCCAGGTCACCACCGGCGAAGGCGACACGCTATTCAGCGTGAGATTAGGCTCCACGAACGCCACGACCAGGTGAAGCTCCCGGTAGATCGCGTCCCCCTCCAGCGAAAAGTTGTTCGTGAAGTGATATTCCAGCGTCAGCCCGACCAGATAATCCTTCTTTTGCGAATAGGTGTCGAGATAGTGCGATATGGGCTCAACGTTGGTATAGAACGCGTTGGTCACCGCGCCTCCGCCAATGAATCCCACTGAGAGATTCTGTCCCGAAGCGGCGGCAAGACAAACGAGGAGCGCGGCCGCGCGAAGGAGCATCCTCCGAAGCTTCGCACGCCACAGGCCAATCCCGCAGACCGCGCGAATCATTCACTTCCGCCAGCGCGCCGCGTGAATCTGCCTCACAGCGTGACTGAATCTAGAATGAAAACCCGACCAGGAACTCGCCCTGGTTCTGCTGCGAGGGAGGGAAAGATCCGACATCCGGTGGCGGAACGCCGTCCGATCCCCAATGCGTATACCGCAGCTCCGGAGCGATTCTCAGTTTCGATATCTTCAGCTCGACGCCGCCACCCACAGAGTGGTGGCCCGACCCGCTCGGAACCACCTGGATGGTCTCTGAGCAGTTGATCGGATGGTACAGACCGTCGGCTTCGACGGCCAAGCCGAACGGCAGCCGCAGCTCGACCATCGCCCCAACGACGTAGAGATTCGAATCCGAGAAGGAGTGCGTGATTAGATCGACCTCCTGCGTCGTCGTGTTTTGGAGCCCTCCGGTTAACGGAACGCCGCCAATAGTGCCGATCGAAAAAGGCTGCGCCATGGCAGTGCAGCTCGCAAGAATGAATCCGAGAAGCCATCCCCTGGGGTGCATGCCCGTTTGATGTCCAGTTGCAAGGATGGTTTCCCGGCCTCTATCGAGTGCGTTTAAAAGATTCGCCGTCCGTACACGCCTCTACGGATCGCGTGGTATACCACCAAGAACGCGACCGCTCCAATCACGGCCACAATCAGGCTGTACACATTTAACTGCGACACGCCCGGCTCGCCGAGCATACGGAACAGCCACCCGCCAACGATCGCGCCGACAATTCCCAACAGAACATCCAGCACCATGCCCTCGCCCCGGTGATTCACCAAATGGCTCGCGATGAATCCCGCGAGCAGGCCGAGGATAATCCAAGCAAGTAGCGACATATACTGCTCCTTCGCGTCTACGCGACGCTTCGGCTACAGTCCATGCAGCTTCTATGCCAGACCGCGCGAGCCAGTAAAACGCTGATCTCGAACGGACCGAGGCAGCAGGCTGGCCGGAGAACAGTAAGAAATTACTTCGTCGATGCCACCACGCCCGCTGCGGGAGTGTGGATGTAACGGCTCGCAAACGTCAGGAACGTCGGCCAGTTCGGTTGATCCGTGTGCCCGCCGCTATGCTGCCGGAACGCAACATCGCCGTCGATCAAAGCCGTCTCGATCGGTGGAAACTCCGTTGTTCCCATATCTTTTTTGCCGAGCAGCTTGTAAACAGGCCCCGCATACGCTCCCGCAAGAAACGTGCCCTTGGCGTCGACCCATCCATCGCCCTCCGTCGCGCCCGCGCTCAGGAACACGGGCCGCGGAGCGCACATTGCCACCAGCTCATGCGAATCCACCGGCAGATCGTTCCAATTGAGCGGTCCCGCGTACTTCAGGAAATTGCCCGCCATCCAGTGATACTCGCTGGTCGCGGCGACGTTCTCCACCAGCTCGCCCCAATTGCGCCGATGCATCTTCGCGCCGCCCTCGCCAGAGGAACTCACATACGCAATCGCGAAACGCTGATCGTACGCCATCGCCACGATCGTCGCCTTGCCCCATCGCGAATGCCCTTCGAGCCCGACTTCCTTCGCGTTCACCGCCTTGTCCGTTTCCAAATAATCGAGCACGCGGCTCGCGCCCCAAGCCCACGCCCGCAGCACGCCCCAATCGTCCGGCTTGCGAGGCTGCCCCTTTAGAGACAGTCCGATGATGCCTTCTTTCAAACCCGCGCCGTTATCGGCCTGAACGCTGCCCGTCGAGAGATTCGCATAGCCCCATCCCTTCGCGAGCAACTGCTGCTGCGCGCTTGGCCCTTGCGGCCCGCGACCCTTTGGCAGGGCTGGGGGCGCGACCTTGGCCACTGCTGCACGCCCACGGCCTCCACCGATGGGTGCGCCGCCGCCGAACAGAATCATCACCGGCACGGGACCCGCCGCATGCGTGGGAAGCGTCAGCGTCGCCTGAATGTCGACCGTCACTTGCGGGTACGAGGAATTGTCGACGTGCCCCACCAACTGCTTGGTCACCGTATCGAAGTCGCCGTTCTTGCCCTCGGTGGTGTCCTTCACCTCCCACTTCACCTTCGGCACGTTCTTCGGCACGCGTCCATAAATTTCGCGATCGAATTCCTCGACGATCTCCGGCCGCCGCTGATTCCACCACTGCTTCGCTGTCGTGACTTTCTTGCCGTTTTTCAGCGTCAGCGGATCGGGATAGTTGGGGTACGGATTGGCTTTCGATTCGTCGTAGTTGGCATAATTCGGTGCGTTCTTATCGTTACCGTTCGCGCCCTGCCGGAGCTTGTCGATGTGGAGCTGATCCATCATCGCCTTGTGATC
>JASHRP010000704.1 GCA_030037375.1 Bryobacteraceae bacterium
TGGGCAACTCCGTGCACCACTTCGATGTGCCCGCCAAGCATACGGAATTAGCGATTCTCGCGGAATCGCTTGTGGAGATGGAGCCGCCGGCGGAAATTCCGGAAACGCTCGGTCCGGATGCATGGCACGACCTGGACGCCCTCACCGCCGCCGGCGACTATTGGGAAATGCTAATGCCCAGCTCTTACGCTTGCCCCAGCGACGCGTTGGAAGGCTTAGCCGATGAACTCAAGGTGAAGCGGCGGGGAGATCCCCTGACTTTCCTTCGGGAGCTGAACTCATCGATCCATGACTGGTTCGAATATGTTCCCAAGTCGACCCAAGTGGATTCTCCCATCGATCACGCAATCGAAACTCGCAAAGGCGTTTGTCAGGATTTTGCGCACGTGATGACCGCGCTCGCCCGGCATGTCCGGATTCCGTGCCGTTACGTGAGCGGGTACGTTTATCCGCGGGAGGAAAAGCGAGCCCGGTCCGAAGGCGCCACGCACGCTTGGGTCGAGGCTTTGTTGCCCGGACATGGCTGGGTGGGATTCGATCCGACCAGCAATGTGCTCGTCGGTGAGCGGCACATTCGAACCGCCATCGGCCGCGATTACGCCGACGTGCCTCCGACGAAGGGCATCTTCAAGGGCAACGCCGCCAGCGAACTCGCGGTCTCGGTTCGTGTCGCGCCGGCCGACGCTCCGTCGCCCGAAGCCGACCTTCGGGCGACCCTCGATTGGACGGCGGTCGCCGCGCCAGCCGAACTCACTCTGGACGATGTATCCGCCCAGCAGCAGCAACAGCAGCAGTAACGCCTAAGCTTTTCGGGTCATTTCGACATCGAGAGTGATGTCGACGTGATCGCCCACCATCACGCCGCCGGTCTCCAACGCCACGTTGAGCTCGATTCCAAAGTCCTTGCGGCTGATCTTCGTCGTTGCGGTCGTCCCGCGTCGCAAAAGGCCCCAAGGGTCCTTGACCTCGTCCGAGACCGATTCCACGTCCAGCGTCACCGGCTTGGTCACGCCATGCATGGTCAAGTCTCCATCGATCTTGTAAGCCCCACCGCCGGCCGCGGTCACGCGGGTCGATTTGAACGTAATCGCTGGGAACTTCTCGGCGTCGAAGAAGCGCGGGCTCTTGAGATCCGCGTCTCGCGCGGGTTCGCGCGTGCTGATGCTATGGACGTCGATCGTGGCTTCGACGCTTGCCGCCAAAGGGTTCTCGGGATCGTACTCGATAGTTCCCGATACCTTGTCGAACTCGCCCTTTACGTTGGCGATCATCATGTGGCGCACTTTGAATTGCGCCGAGCTGTGCTGAGTGTCGATGGTGTAAGTCATCGCGTGGTTAGATGTAGTCGAGTTTATTCGGATGCAACGACACGGCGCCAGCCTCCCGTCAGGCAAGCCCGCGCCAAATGGCGTCGAGTTTAAGAGTAAGTCCCTTGACGGGGCCTTCCCCCGCGATTTCCACGATGTTTCTCCGGGCTTTCGCCGAGCGATCTTTCCGGTAAACAAATACAGTTCGGGCGTCCGCATCGATCAGCCACCCGAGTTGCGCGCCGTTGGCGGCCCACGTTTCCATCTTCTGTTTCGCATCCGTGAGCCGGTCGCTGGGAGACAGAATTTCAATCACAAACTCCGGACACAGCGGAAGAAATCCCTTCCGCTGCTTCGGAGTCAATTTCCGCAGGGCCTCATTCGAGACCCAGGCGGCGTCGGGAGAGAGAATCGAACCGTCGGCCAGGCGGAAGCCGGCGCTAGAGTCGAACGCCCGGCCGCGTCCGTCCGCGATGGCCCAAATCCTCAAATCGCCGATGACATCGGCATTTCGACTGGACGATTCTCCTCCCGCCGGCGGCATTACGATGATCGCTCCCTCGCAGTTCCTCTCGATCCGCAAGTCCGGATTTACGCGGCAGAACTCGGCGAAGGCCTCGTCTGAAAACGGGCCTCCGCAACCGTTGACCAGCCGGATTTGCGATTCCTGTTCCGGCAGCGTCATCTGCAAGGGCATACTCCCATTTTATCGTCTGCTGTGTGTCCGTCTAAGCGGACGCGCTTGAGGCGCCCTTCAGCTCTTTGCGGACGATCTTCGCGGCGTCCGCGAGCGCCTTGAGCTTCAGCTTCGCGACCATGCGCGGAAGCGGCTTCATCCCGCAGTCCGTGCTCAGATACACGCGCTCCGCCGGGACCAATTCCAGCACCTTGCGGATGCGTCCACCCACATGCTCCGGCGTCTCGATTACGCTGGTGCGAACGTCGATCACGCCGGCTTGCACTTCCTTGTCCTTCGGCAAATGCTTCAAGCATTCGAGCCCCGCCATCTCGCGGTTCGCGAAATCCAGCACGAACTGATCCACCGGAACGTTGAAGAAGTGCGGCAGCACCGTCTCATAACCTTTCGGGAACAGGCTGCTCAGTGAGTTGCCCCAGGCATTGCCGAAACAGAAGTGCCAGGCGATCTTCGCATCCACACCCTCCACGCACTTGGCGATCACGTCGCCGATCCACTTGTAATCGGCATCGTTTCCAGTGAATAGCGGCAGCCACGCTCCCAGGTCTTCGATCTGGAGATACTTCGCCCCCGCCGCGACCAATTCCTTCATCTCCGCGTTAAAGATCGGCGCAAGCGCGTAGCTCAGCTCGCGAGCATCCTTGTAGTGCTTGAAATAAACGTGCCAGGCCAGGTTGATCGGACCCGCTCCCACCGACACCTTCATCGGCTTCTTCGCGTAGCGAGACGCAATCTTGTACAAATCGGCCAACCGGATCGGACCGCGCTTTACCTCGCCGCTATTGACCACTCCGCCCCAGTCATCGAGCAGTTCGACGTCTTTCGTTCGAACCGTGGCTCCGATTGCCGACGGATGAGGATCCTTGGCTTCGTCGAAGCCATGGATGCGCTCATACATGTACCAGCAGAACGACCCGATCACGCCGACGTAATCGTCGAAGTACATCTGGCCGTCGGTGACAATGTCGAGCCCGGCTTCTTCCTGATCATGGACGGCCGTCTGAGTGGCGTCGTGATAGGCCTCTTCGTGCGCGACCTCCTTGAAAGCCACGCGAATGTCCCGGCCCGACAACTGCTGCCGGAACCAGCCCGGCCGCGGATAGGAGCCGACCATAGTAGTTGGGAGAACGGTATCAGTAATTTTGATTGGCATAGTTACCTTCTTGTGAAAGGGTCAAGCCCTCTCCGGATTCATCACCGCAATATATCCCAAGTTGCGATACTGCTGCTTGTAGTCCAGACCGCAACCCACCACGAAGCGGTCCGGAATTTCAAAACAGCGGAACTGCACCGGTACTTGCACGATCCTTCGGACGCTACGATCGAGTAACGTGCAGATCGCGAGCGAGCGCGGACCTCGTCCTGCAAGCGTCTGCAAGAGGTACCGGCTGGTGAACCCCGTATCGACGATGTCCTCCACCAGGAGGATGTCTTCGCCCTCGATGGGATCGTCCAGGTCCTTCGCGATTCGCACCATGCCAGGCGCGTTCGCCGGCGTTGAACCCCCGAAGCTCGAAATCGCCAGAAAATCGATTTTCAACGGGAGATCGATGGCGCGCGCGAGCTCCGTCAGAAAGAACACCGATCCCTTGAGCACGCCGATCAGCTTCAAATCCCGCCCGCGAAATTTTTCGGTAATCTCCGCTCCTACCTCGCGAACGCGCTCGGCCACCTGTTCTTGGGTGAAAAGAACGCGCTCGATTCCGGCAGGCGTCACGCTTTGTCCTCTTGCGGAGAAGCGCGCAGACCGTATTTGAAAATCAGATCCTGGAAATCCTTTTGATAGAAGACCTGAATATTCACGTGCGGATAAATCGCCCGCAGCAGCTTCACCTTGCGGTTTTTGCGCGTCACCAGCGCCTGCTTCATGGTGGTGAGTTCGA
>JASHRP010000705.1 GCA_030037375.1 Bryobacteraceae bacterium
CATCGTTTCCGTGGACCTCGCCAACGCAGCCCTCACTCCCTTGATCGCGACGCAACGATCGGAGCAGATGCCTGCCTGGTCCGCGAAAGAGCGCGCGTTGGTCTACGTCACCGACCGCAGCGGCGAGTACGAAATTTGGCTGCACAAACCTGACCAGCTCGATCGCCCGGTAGTCACCGCGAAGGACTTCCCTCCCAACACCACGCAATGGTTCATCGCGCCGTCCCTTTCTCCCGACGCGAGCCGCCTGATCTATACCCGCTTCGACCGTTTGGGGGCCAGCCAATTGTGGATCTCTTCCGTCTCTGGAGGATCGCCTGTGGCGCTGGTGAAGAACGGCTCCGGGTATCCGGGTTCGTGGTCTCCGGACGGGAACTGGTACGCGTACAGGCAGCTGCGAGACGGAGAGAGCTTACTCAACAAGGTTAAGACCACGGGACAAGCCACCCCGGAGCTCCTACAGACCTACCTCCCTCGCTCGCATCAGGGAAATATAGCTCTCACGGAGGAACTAGCGCCGGTTTGGTCTCCCGCCGGCGACTGGATTCTGTATTTCGATCACGGATTGAAGCTCATATCGCCTGACGGGAAATCCTCGCGCGACCTGGCATCCCTGGGGGACGCCAAGTGCACCTTTTCGCGCGACGGTTCGCAGCTTTATTGCCTGCGCTCAGACGGCAGTGGCCCCGATTCGCCGCTCGAGCTCTTCGCCGCGAGCCTGGAGGGTAAGGTGCAGCGAGTGATCGGGTCATTGGGGCCGGAATTTGATGCCGCGGCCGGCTACATAGGAGGGTACCGCCTGTCTCTCAGTCCCGACGGAGCGAGTATTACGTACAGCATCGCAAAAGCTACTGCAAACCTCTGGATGATCGAGGGGCTCTCCACGGTGGCGCCGCTCAAGTAGTCGCCGAGCAGGACGCGGAACAATCGTGAACTTCGCCTGCCCATCCGTGGAAAACTCGGATTCGGGCGCTACGAGCCCTTGAAGTCAGGTCCGGTTCAGATGACGTTATTGCTCCACATCAGCTTAGACCGCGTCGGAAACACTGGTAAAGGAGAAATCCTTCACCACGAGGGCGGGAGCGATCATACCGTCGGTTTCCTGACCTTGGGCGCGTTCGGGGACGCCCATCTTCACGACGTTCTGCAGCAGGTGAACGATGCTCTCGTTGAAGCGGAAGTTGCCGGCAGCGGACGTGATTTTGCCTTTTTCAATGAGGAATAAGCCGTCACGGGTGATGCCGGTGTACTGCAGTGTCTGCGGGTTCAAAGCACGGATATAGAAAAAGCGGGTCACGAGGAGGCCTCGGTCGACGCTAGCGATGAGCGATTCGAGAGAATCCGCGCCGCCCTCAAGCAAGAGCTGGTCCACGCGAGAAGTGGGCTGCTTGCCGGTCTGCATCGCCCAATAGCGGTCATATTGAAAGTTTTTAACAACTCCCTTTTCGATCCAGGTGATGGGTGCGGCGGGAAGGCCCGAGTCATCCGCCACAATAGAGCCGCGGGTGCGCTTGTCAAAGGGATCGCTGCGGAGAGTGATAGACTCCGGAAACATTTTTTCCCCAAGCAGGGTGCCGCCGCCCTTCTTGCTCAAATAACTGCGACCCTCCTCTGCAGCACGCGCGTTGAAGTTAATCCTGGGGAGTAGATCACTGACCGCGGTCGGCTCCAGCACGACAGTGTAGTGGCCGGGATCGAGACGCTTAGGATTGCGCCAACGATCGCATTTTTCGGTGGCCGCCGTAGCAACGGCCGAAGCGTCAATCCGCGCGATATCGGGAGACTGTCGGGATGCCCACCCGGAGCTGGAGCCGTCGGGGGTGCGAATAGTTGCGGACAGCCGCGAATCGGTGGAACGGTCGTAGGCGAACAAACCGCCCTTATTTGTAACCACGCTTACGGTCGCGTCGCGCTGGAAGAATCCGGCAGCAACGAAGTTCTTCAAGCGTGCCCCTTCAATGACGGTGCGCACCCCAGGGATCATTTCCTGATTACGTGCGGAGGCGGTGCCATCGACAAAGTTTTCGAAGTTCGTATACTTCTGTGGGCCCAGGCCGGGCATAAATTCGGGGTTGGGTGGCGCGACCTCGGACAACTGTTCTGCTCGCCTCACGGCCTCGCGCACCGATTTGTCGTCGAATTCGCTGAGCGTCGTGATTCCGGTTTTGTTGTCTTTGGTCACCTGGATTTCGATGGCCTGCGACACCTGGAACCCAGACGTGGTGACGCTGTTCAGCGCGAAACGGATAGAGGCCGTTTCGCTATTGACCAGGAGGACCGTGCAATCGGGGAACGAGGTGAACGAGAGCACCCGATCGGTTATTTTCTTCGCTTCTTCACGTGACAGCATGACGATGTCCCCCGTCAATCGGTAAGGATTACGTTCATCTGCCGGAAGCGCGCGGGTGAGCATCCGTGGCTAACGGCATTGCTTTGCGCTGGTTCCCCCTTGCCATCGTTCAGCGCGCCGTACTGTTGGAAGTACGCTGGGCCGGCGATGCCGTCGCAGGAGGTCCAAAAGTCAGTGGTTTTCGCCTGATAGGCGACGCTACGCAGCATGCGTCCCTTCTTTCCGCCCTTGATTTCCCAAAAAGCGTCGCCACCAAACTGGAAGTTGTAACGCTGCTGATCGATGGAGTAGCTGCCGTCGCCGTCGATGAGGATGCCGTCATCGACGCCGGCGATCAGCGCTTCCAGAGTGGCCTCGCGCGGGCCGGATTCGAGCCAAACGTTGGGCATCCGCTGGAACGGCACGCTGCCCCAGCTATCCGCGTAGCAGCAGCCGCGGCTTTCCTTTTCGCCGATCAGGTGAGCTTGATCGCGGATGGTCTGATAATGCGTGAAGATCCCCTTCTCAAGAATGGGGAATTTGGTGGTCTTGACGCCGTCGTCGTCGTAACCGATGGTGGCGAGGCCGCGCTCATTCGTACGGTCGCCCCAGATGTTGATGAGCTCTGAACCAACCCGCTGCTTGCCGAGTTTGTCCGTGGTTAGGAAACTAGTTCCGGCGTAGTTGGCTTCGTAGCCGAGGGCGCGATCGAGCTCAGTGGAATGGCCCAGACTCTCATGAATCGTAAGCCAGAGATGCGTAGGCAGGAGTACGAGATCCTTTTTGCCCGGGGTGACCGGCGGGGCGACAAGATGCTCCTGGACTTCCTCGCGGATGCGCGAAGCGTTCTCAAGGAGGTTCATAAGGGGGACGAGCTCGTAGCCGGCGGTGGACGGTTGAGCTTGGAACCGCCGGGATTTCGTTAAGGCGCGCGCGGTGTCAACGGCAGTGGCGTTCACACTGCCCGTTGCCACGAGATAAAGTTGCTGAATCGAGGAGCCTTCCGTAGAGGCGAAATACTTATCCTGCGAACGGAAGACCAGCTGAGCGTTGGAGGAAAAGACACGGTCGCTTTTCTTGACCTCGTCCGCGGCCGCGCGGATAAGATCAAGTTTCTCGGTGAGAGGGATTGCGAAGGGGTCCTTTTCGTGCGGCGTCACCCAGCGCGTGCGGTAGGAAGCGACGGGCGCGAGTTCGACCGGCTTGGTTTGGAGAACCGAATTCGCCTTCGCGACTCCGATGGCCTCGCCTGTGATGCGGACGATTTCCGCGGTGTTCACGAAAGGCGAAGAGGCGAAGCCCCATGCTCCGTTGGCGATCACGCGGACGCCGAAGCCGAAACTGCCGGTGTCGGCGACCGTGGGAACAGCAAGGGTTTTATTCGTTCCCCTCTCCGGACCCAGGCGAATAACCAGAATCTGGTCGCGGTACCTGCAAATGCGGATGTCACAATAGGTGGCCTTGAGGCGTCTGGCTTCGTTCAGCGCGACGGCGCCCAGTTTTTCGAGGTCGGCCGAGGGTTTCGCAGCGCCGGTATCAGCGGCGAAAAGGCGGTTCGAGAGGGCGATCGCGGATGCACCGCCCAGGAAGGTTCGGCGGGTGAGCATGGGCTGAACATACCACGAACTTGGCTTCTCCAGCCGGGGAGCTGTGATAGCATCGCCTCATGCGAGTTGCCCGGTGGTTGGTTTTTGCAGCCGTCTGCTTGCTGTTACACGACAGATTACGAGCCGAGGACGGGATGGTTTCTCGCGACGGGTTCTCCTTGTATTACCGTACGTCGGGAGCCGGCAAACCGATCGTCTTTCTCGCCGGTGGTCCCGGGCTCGAAGTCGACTACGTTATTCCTAGCGCCGAGCTGTTTCCTGCTGGATATCAACGGCTCTTCCTGGAGGAACGCGGCACAGGGAGGTCGCGTCCCGCCAAGCTAACCAAGGAAAATATTTCGCTGCGCCTGATGGTAGATGATCTGGAGGCGCTGCGGGCTCACTTGAAATTAGATCGGTTTATCTTGGCGGGCCATTCCTGGGGCGGCTTGCTGGCAATGTCTTATGCATCGGCCCATCCCGAAAAGGTCGAGCGGCTGATCCTAATCGATTCTGCATGGCTGCCGACAAAGGAGTCCGCGCAATGGTTTTCCGATAACATCGAGGCTCGCCTGCGGCCGGAA
>JASHRP010000706.1 GCA_030037375.1 Bryobacteraceae bacterium
TCGCGCGAGTAAGGATGCGAGTCGCTGGTCATGTACCCGTCCACGATCCACTCGAGTCGCCCCGCGTCCGTGATCACCATGTAGGGGTCCTGGTCCCAGCGGATAAACTCGGCGAGCGTCCCCAGGCGATCCAGCACCCTGCGGTGAATCAACATCCGGCTGTCCGGCCGGATTGCGTCGGTCAGGTAGATATTCCAATCGCCCTCCGCGATCGCCGCAATAATCCGCAGCAGCGACGATCCGATCGGGAA
The DNA here is from genome assembly GCA_030037375.1 of Bryobacteraceae bacterium. GTDB lineage: Bacteria > Acidobacteriota > Terriglobia > Bryobacterales > Bryobacteraceae > Palsa-187. The sequence goes on from JASHRP010000706.1 coordinate 252, forward strand.
TCCACCCGATCCCTCATAGTGAATCTTGTTGTCGGGATTCGCCTGATAGTTGAATTCGAGCTGCTGGGACGGAGCAAACACCGGCTCATGCGCCTGCTCGCCAAAATAAATTTCAGGCCGAGTCAGCTTCACGCTCGGCGTGAGCACCTGCGCCGGGGCGTCGCGGATCAGCAGCTCCGGCAAACCCGCGGGAGTGATCCTGCTAGCCTCCGCCAGCACCAATCCGTAGCCGTGCGTGTATGTCACATTGGTGTTGATCCAGCTATTCTGCGCATCGCCCAACTGGGCTAAATCGAGCTCGCGCGGAGCAAGCAGCGTGAGCCGCAAGTTGCCGTCGATCATATAGCGGTCGACGTCGGTATCCGCGTAAGTGTACGGACGCGACGGCTGGGTCTGGCTCAGCGTGTCGTGAAACGCCCGCCAATCCCACAGCCTAACGTTATCGAGCGTGGACTGATTGCGCGCGAAATCGATCGGCGCTTCCTTGCGTGCGTTGAAGGTCGTCTCGACGACATTCTTGGCCAATCCGTAGGCCGTACGTGTAGCTTCGATGTGCCGTTGCAGATAGGGACGCTCCAGCGTGAGCTCATTCGGCTTCAGGTACAGGCTGTTAACCAGCGGCGGAATCGCCACATCGAACACCAGCACGACGGCGCACGCGATGGCCCACCTCCGTTTCCGGGCCAGCACCAGAATCGCCGCCAGAATTGCCGCCGCAGCCTTGGCGAATTGCAAAGGCAGGCCGAGATTCTGCTGGATGTAGTCGATACCGCTGAACAGCCCTTCGTGATTGGTGTACAGCATCGCGTAGCGGTCGAGCCAGAAGCTCACCGCAAGCGCGACCAGAAATCCCGCCAGCAGCGCCTGAAACATGCCGGCTTCCAGGCGTCCTAATTCGCGCAGTCGATCGAAATCCAGCCTCCCCGAATTGGCCATATCCGGAAACTGACGACGAATCTGCCAGCCGCGCGCGGAGAGATAATAGGCCGCCGCGCCCGCCAGCGCCAGCATCTCCAAAAACCCGATCGCGCCTGTATAAAACGGAAGCTCGAAGAAATAGAACCCGAGCGATCTGCCGAAAACCGGATCGGTCCATGCCGGCTGGACGATACCTCGTCCGGCGGCATAGCGCGCGACCACCCATCCATTCATCGAGAGACCCGTAAGAATCAGCGCCACGAATGCGATGACCGCCGTAACCAGAAGCGAGTACACGACGCGGCCCCGCAATCGCCCGCCTGCGTACTTGACCCCGCGTGCGTGGGCAATCCACATCACCGCGAAGATGATCAGCCACTCGGCCACGTTCGTCGCGTAGACGTAGGTGATCCCGCGCAGCCAGGTGGAGACTTGGCCCATCTCGCTCCACCAGTGATAGTCGATGATGAGGGAACAGATCGAACGCCCGAATATCAGCAGAACAACCAGGACGCCGATCAGGAGAAGAATGCGGCCACGCGCACGGCTGACATGGCCAGGAAGCGGAAGCATTTAGCTCATGCTAGCAGGAACAGCGATGAATACGAGCGCTCTTTAGAGCAGCCTTAGAGCAAGCGGAACGTGACTTCGATCTGTGCCTGAACCCGAACGGGCTTTCCACCCTTCTTGCCAGGAACGAAAGTCCACTTCTGGACGGCTTCGATCGCTTTCTCGTCGAGGCCCAAGCCCAGAGGCTTGATCACATGAATATCCGTGGTGTGGCCGTTTTCGTCAACCACCAACGAAAGCGTCACAGCGCCTTGCCATTTTGCCTTGCGGGCTTCTTCCGAGTACTGCGGCTCAGGACGGAAAATCGGTACCGGAGCCGTCACATCGCCGCCAGGCCGGTACGCTCCGCCGCCGGTCCCACCGCCGCTGCCGTTACCCATTCCCGGACCTCTTCCATTGCCGATCCCGCCGCCCGATCCGTTGCCGATACCGCCGCCATATCCATTCCCGTTCAGCGCGTTCAGCCCGGTCAGGGCTCCGATGTTGTTGGTGTCCGTAAGAGAGGGGACGTCAACCAGGCTTGCCGGAACTTCCAGCTTGGTCTGAACCGGAGTCGCCGTCGGAGGTTGAATGAATTTGCGAGGCTTCGGAATGTCAGCCTTCTTGACTTCAGGTTGGCGCGCACCGCCGCCGCCGCCGCCCTTCTTGGGCTCCATCTTTATTGGCTCCGGAGGGGGAGCCACCAGCGTTACCATATCCTTGACCGCCTTCTGCACCGGCTTGAGCGACCCTAGGATCAGGAGCAGCGCGATCATCAAGCCTTCAATCGCCAAGGAACCCGCAGCTGCACGCCACTCATTACCTGCGTACAGCCCGTTCAGCCCCTTCAATTCACTCGGGTCGACGGGTTTGGAGGTGAGCTCCAGCGGAGGAGGTGGCGGTGGAGGATGAATAATGTTCTTGATCGTCTTACTGAGAGACTTCAGGAACGGTTCATCCAAATCCTGCGGCGCCAGCAGGCGCTGCAAGTGGATATCGGGGTCCTCTTCGGGCACGTGGAATTTTGGGTCTAGTTTTACTTCATCTGGCACGTCTCTACCCCCGCCTTACTGTATGGGCATTCCTAAGTGTTTCCGCTGCCTCATTGCAACTGACGTAGTTCGATGGGCCTTCGGTTACCATTTCCGGGATTCTTCACCCTTGCTCGCATTTTATCATAGGCGGCAACAGATCAGGCGACGCCAAAGCCTCCTGAATCACGGGCTGCAGAAACCGGACAGTTTCCTCCCAAAGGTCCTCCAGAACGTCGTTTAGCTCGTGGCCGGAGGCGAACAAACGTACGGTAACGTTCGGACGGGAGGAGGCGAAAGCCGTGGAAATCCCGACTGGCACCACCGGGTCCGCCGTCCCATGCAAAATGAGCGCCGGTTGCCGGAAGTCCGGATCATCCTCATATTTGATCGAGTCTTCCATAAGCTGGTAACCGAGCTGCGCGTCTCGCTGTTGCCCGTAGTGGTAGACGGAGGCGACACCGTTCTGTTTCCAAAGCGCCAAATCCTCCGCCGAGTACCGTTCGCGCCACCGGCTCGGGAACCGCAAGGCGGGCGCCAGTAACACCAGCCTTTGCACGCTCGAATGGCGAGCCGCATACAGCGCCGCCAAGTATCCCCCGAGGCTCGATCCTATCAAAACGCAGGGTTTGTCCCCGGCAGCCGACTCGATCACCACAAGCTGGCCGGTGATCGTGAGATTCCTGAAATCTCCCGCGTCCAGAGCTGGAATTTCAAGCTCTAACCCTAATTGTTGGAATTGTTTACGATAAAATTGCGCCTTGCCCGATTGCGGGCTGGAGGCGAAGCCGTGGAGATAGATAAAGCGAGTCACGGGGTGTTGAAATTGATCTGGGAATCCGCGGCGAAGCGGTGAAAGTCCATGTAAACAAATGAATTTTGCACCGAAAGTTGCCCGCCGAGCAGCTCCTTATGGTCCACGGTACTCGGCACCAGCACCCCAAATGCGCTGCTCCTGTAGTCGATCGTGGCTTCCTCCCGCACGGCCGAAGTTCCGTCCCCTACGCTAACGGTAACCGTGATGCGCAGTGGAAGAAAATCGCCTTGCCGAACCCAAACCTCGCCTTGAACTCGTGCGTGCCTAGGCTGGTCTCTTTGAAAAATCGTAAACGGCTCCGGCCCGTCGATCTGAGAGTACTTTAAGACAAACGCGCTGGTTGAGCCGACCATCTGCTCGCCCTTGAAGTTGAACCCATAATGGTCGATTTCGCTTGGTGTGAACAACATCAGCAATGGGCCGAAATCGGTCACCGCCCCGGCGAGCCCGTACTTCTCGAACTCCTTGAGCAGCTCTCTTTCGCGCTGGTCGTTTTTAAGCGAAATGATGCGAGCTAATGACTCCTCGCCCTTCTTCGCCGTCACCGCATGGCCGTCGACGGAAAGCACCTTGCGGATCTCGTGCAAGGTCTCCGAGTCGCCTGCCAATTCCACAAAGGCGTATTCCGAAACCACTTGCCGGTCCTGCCAAACCGGCGGCGGAGGAGTTTTCGCCGCCTGGCCGACGCGCGGTCGAAAGCGCGCCGGGGCGGCCTTCTTGGCCTTCTGTTGCAAGGTCTCATTACCTATAAGCGATGGGGAAATGCGTTGGAATGCATCGGCTTCCTGGGAAAGCCTGGCCACCGCCGCGCGCGTGATCTCGCCCTGATCCGCGGCATCCGCCGGCCCGAGCGGCGCGAACGTAGGCAACGCCAGCATTAACGTAAGCCCGCGGAACATAACTTCAGGATACCCGCATCTGCTAGCATGAGACTTTCACCCTCTCAATCCCATGCTTAGGAGTTTTCGCGGTGTTTGGCCCCGTGTCGCCCCCTCCGCCTATGTGGACCCAGGCGCGGCCGTAATTGGCGACGTTGTAATCGGCGAACGGTCCAGCGTGTGGCCCTCCGCGAGCGTCCGTGGCGACATCTCGCCCATCCAGATTGGGAGCGAAACCAGCATTCAGGACGGCACGGTGGTGCACACCGACGCACGATTTCCAGCGATCATCGGCAATCGGGTTACCGTGGGACATATGGCCGTTCTGCATGGCTGTGTGGTTGAGGACGAAGTGCTTATCGGGATCGGCGCGATCGTGCTCAATGGAGCGAAAATCGGCAAAGGCGCGGTGATCGCCGCGGGCGCATTGGTTCCCGAAGGCGCGGAAGTGCCTGCGGGAATGCTCGCCATGGGCGTGCCCGCGAAGCCCAAGCGTGCGGTAAACGAGGAAGAACAGGAGCGATTCCGCATCAATTGCAATAACTACGTCAAGCGCGCTCAAGACTACCTGGACGAGAAGCCGTGATCAAGGCGGTAAAAGGCACGCGGGACATCCTCCCGCCGGCGAGTGCGGTTTGGAACCACGTCGAAAGCGTGGCTCGGGAGATTTTCCGCACTTACAACTACCACGAGATCCGTACGCCTATTCTCGAAGAAACCGCTCTATTTGCGCGCGGAGTGGGCGCGGAGACGGACATTGTAGGCAAGGAGATGTACACGTTCGAAGACCGCGACGGCAGCTCACTAACGCTCCGTCCGGAGGCAACGGCGTCGGTGATGCGCGCGTACATCGAGCACCGGCTGGATCAGTTGCCGGGGGTAAAGAAGCTCTACTACATTGGCCCGATGTTCCGCCGCGAGCGGCAGCAAAAGGGACGCTACCGGCAGTTCTATCAAATCGGCGGTGAGGCCATCGGATCGGAGTCGCCGCTTCTGGACGCGGAAGTGATCGATATGAGCGTCGAAATCCTCAAAAGCTGCGGCCTGACCGGTTATCAGGTGCTGATTAACTCGGTAGGCTGCTCGAACTGCCGCCCGGCGTTCGTGGAATTGCTGAAGGAGAAGCTCGCCGAAGTCGCGCCAAAGATGTGCGTCGATTGCCAGCGCCGCGCCGTGACCAATCCCTTGCGCGTGCTCGATTGCAAGGTTCCCGAAGATCAGCCGATCATCGAAACGCTTCCGTCGATCCTGGATCATCTCGATCCCGTGTGCGCCGGACATTTTGCAACTGTTCGTCGCGTTTTGGATCATCGCGGAATCAGCTACGAGGTGCGTCCGAGGCTTGTGCGCGGGCTCGATTACTACATGCGAACGACATTCGAAATAACCCATTCCGGTTTGGGCTCGCAGAACACGGTGCTTGCCGGAGGCCGTTACGACGGGCTCGCGGAGAGCATCGGATCGAAGATTTCCGCTCCCGGGGTCGGATTTTCGATGGGCGAGGACCGGCTTGTGATGTCGGTGGAGGGAAGCCTCACCGAGACAGATTCTCCGTTGGTGATCGTCACCTTCACCGAAGGCGAGGCAACGCGCAACGCCGCGATCTCCGCGGCCGCCGAGCTTCGCTGCGCCGGGATTCGCTCAGAGGTGAGCGAAGGCAAACTCAAGAAGGTGTTCGAAATAGCCAACAAGCTGAACGCCCGTCTCGCGGTGATTTGCGGAGAAAATGAAGTGGCCTCCGGCACGTTGTCTTTGAAAGATTTGGTGAAACAGGAGCAGTGGACCGCCGCAAGCAGTGAACTTTTAGACCAAGTGAAAAAATGCCTGAACAAGTAGCGCTGGACTTTCTGGGCGAGCTTCGCCGCACTCATAACTGCGGGGAGTTGCGCGCCTCCGATGCTGGCCGCCGTGCCGTATTAATGGGATGGGTGCATCGCCGCCGCGATCATGGCGGCGTTCTGTTCGTGAATCTTCGCGATCGCGAAGGCGTCACGCAGATCGTGTTCAAAGCGGACGGCGACCCTGAAGTCCACGCGAAGGCGGACCAGCTTTCGGCGGAGTACGTCATCGCCGTCGAGGGTCCGGTGGAGCTGCGCACCAAGGAGACCATAAATCCCACGCTTGCAACTGGCGAAGTCGAAGTGGTCGCTGAGAAGCTTTGGATCTTGAACGTTTCCCGCACGCCTCCCTTCCCGATGGAGGAGACCGTCGACGTAAAGGAAGACGCACGCCTCAAGTATCGCTACGTCGATCTGCGCCGCCCGCAGATGCAGCGCAATATCATTCTGCGTTCGAAGCTCGCATTCTCGGTGCGCGAGACGCTGACGAACATGGGCTTCCTCGAGATCGAGACCCCGTTCATGGGGAAATCGACGCCGGAGGGCGCGCGCGATTATCTTGTTCCCAGCCGCGTAAATCCCGGCTGCTTCTACGCGCTGCCTCAATCGCCGCAGATCTACAAGCAGCTTCTGATGATCTCTGGCTTCGAGAAGTATTTCCAGATCGTCCGTTGCTTCCGCGATGAAGACCTCCGCGCGGACCGCCAACCCGAGTTCACCCAGATCGATCTTGAGATGTCGTTCCCGCAGCAGGAGCGCATTTACGAAACCATTGAGCCCATGATCGGCGCGGCTTGTAAGGTCGCGGGCTTCACGGTTCCCGCGAAATTCCCGCGCCTCACCTACGAGCAAGCGATGCGCAGCTACGGAATCGACAAACCTGACCTTCGAATTCCGCCGTTCCACTGCGTTGAAGATCTCTTCGCGGGCCAAAATCTGACTCCCGACGGCCTGCCGCTGGTCGCGATTCTTATCCCCAAGGTGGGAACGGTAACGCGTAGTGAGCGCGATGCGATGAAGGCATTCGGGAGCGAGCGCGGCCTTCGCGTCTACGACGACGCAAAGCGCTTGGAGCGCGATTTCCCCGAGCCCATGGCCGCGGTCCGGAAACGCACCGGCGCGGGCGAAGAGGACCTGTTGTTGCTCGCCGGCTGGGCGGGCGAGGCTTCTTCCGGCAAACCTCTGGGCAAACGTCCGGAGGAAACCGTGCTGATGGCTTGCGGCCAACTCCGCCTGCACGCAGCTCAGAAATACGCCGAGCGGCACAAGCTGCTGGACCCGAGAAACTTTCAATTCCTATGGGTAGTCGATTTCCCGATGTTCGAGTGGGATGAGGAAGAAGGGCGCTGGAATGCCGCGCATCACCCATTCACTTCAGTTCACGACGAAGACATCGATAAGCTGACTTCCGACCCGGCGCGCTGCCGCGCGAAATCGTACGACCTAGTCCTGAACGGCGTTGAGTTGGGATCGGGGTCGATTCGTATTCATCGCCGCGACGTGCAGTCGAAAGTTTTCTCCGCGCTTAGTTATTCGGAAGAGGAAGCTCGAAAACGTTTCGGATTCTTGCTCGAGGCGCTCGAATTCGGGGCGCCTCCGCATGGAGGGATCGCGCTAGGTCTCGACCGGCTGGTGATGATCCTGGCCGGCGAAACTTCGATCCGCGATGTGATCCCGTTTCCGAAGACGGCCAAGGGCACGGATCTCATGTCTGACGCGCCTTCAGAAGTGCCGGAGCGTCAGCTTCGCGAGTTGGGGATTACCCTCCGGAAGAGCTAGAACGGATTACCGCGCAAGACTGCCTTCCTTCGAGGCTGGCTCGTCCGCGTGATCCAGGGTTCCGGGGAAAGCGTCACGCTGGCCGCGGCCAAATCGACGTTAGGGTCAACCAGCGGTTGATACTTGCGGCCGTTCAGGGAAATCAATGTCTCCACGCGAACCTGAACGGGCGCGTGTCCAGGCTGCGTCGCTTGCACCGAAAGGTAGTGGGCGAATTGCTGTAGCATCTCCGGCCGCGCGATCATCTCGTTGTACTGGAAATCCGCAAGGTAGTGCCGCGGTTTTATGTCCCACGTGCGGCCTGTCTCGGGATCGGTGAGATGGAACGCAGCCGCGCCCGCCTTATCGCGCAGCTTCATCCGCCAGGAGAAACGATGCCCCTCTTCGGTCCAAGCCACGTCGCCGGGATAGAGCCAGTGCCGCAGCGGCAAGAGGACTTGAATAGCAACGTAAACTGACAGCGCCGCTACGGTTGCCGTGCGGAAGCGGCTTTGCGCCGCGATTGGAGCTGGCGGCGCGGCAGCGATCTTTCGGCCAAGGCGCTCGGCGGCCCACGCAACGAACCGGCGGGGCCAATCCGGCTCGAAGTACAAGGCGGTCATCGCGGCAGCGAACCAGGGAAAGATCCCGATCTCGAACATGCTCGAGTTGGTCAGGTGAAATAGCGACAAAACCGTGAACATGTATGGCCGAGTCTTGCGCCATAGCAGCAGCGGCACCGCGAACAAGTCGATGAACAAGCCGGAGTAGCTGAAGAAAAGGGCGAGCCAGACCTGGTCGCGAAACAGCGAGACCACCGGGATGTTGAGCGTGCGCGGCAGCCAGAGCCGCAGGGGATATCCCAGCAACCAGTCCACGTTAAGCTTGGCAAGGCCCCCGAAAAAGTAGACGAATCCGATCTGCGCGCGCAGGATCCACAAACTCCACGCGGGCGCGAATTCTGAGGCGATCCACGGACGTAGCTTCGCGTCAACCGAAAACTTCCGGTGCGCCGGCACGAAGATCATGAGCAAGCTGACCAGCGAGACGAAGTAATAGTGATTGAGGTACAACGACTCCTCAATCAAGAAAACGTAGGTGAACCCCACGAAGAAGACCGCCGCGCTGACGCGATACGCAAAGCCGATCAGGATAAAAAATGCTGCTACGCCGAGGACCGCAAAGAGATAGTACATGCCGTTGCCCGGCAGCGGACGCACCCAAGAAAATCCGAAATAAGTGAAGTGGAACGGGAGGCGGATGTATTCGAACGGAATCCATCCGGTTGTAAAGTAACGGATGACGTCCACCAGCAGAATGCCGCCGAACATGATCCGGAAGTACACCAGGGCCGCGATGTCCACGGGCGCGAAAAGCCGTTCAGTCCAGCTTCGAGAGGCAGTGGCCGTAGGAGCGGGCGCCACGCGGGAATGCTATCACTGTTGAGGAGAAAACAGCAAGAAAAAAAGCCGTATCTTAACGCGCCGCAGCTACCTCGCCAGGAG
>JASHRP010000707.1 GCA_030037375.1 Bryobacteraceae bacterium
ACGAAACGCAGGTGGGTTATTATCATCCCGGCGTGGGAACGATGGGCGCTCCCACGGCTCGCACGTGGATCGAAAAGCAATGGTCCCGGCTGAAAGGACTGGCATTCGGCGCGGGACTGCTTCCAAACGTAGCGGATGCCTACCGCTACCTCATGAACACCTACGCCGCTGGAGACCGCGTGTTTCTGTTCGGCTTCAGCCGGGGATCCTACACTGCGCGGGCGCTGGCAGGCGTTCTGCACATGTACGGGCTTCTCTGTCCGGGCAACGAGGGGTTGATTCCTTACGTCATTCAGATGTTCGCCCGGAGGGCACAGAAGGCGGGCGGAATGACGGCGACGCTGGATGTAGCCGAGAACTTCAAAGCCACCTTCTCACGCGATTGCCCGCTGCACTTCGAAGGGTTGTTCGATACGGTCAGCTCCGTCGGCTGGATCTCCTCGCCCCTTGTGCTGCCATTTTCCGCACGCAATCCCAGCATGCACACCGGGCGTCATGCTATCTCGATTCACGAGCGCCGTTGCTATTACCGGCAGAATCTTTGGGGAGCTCCGTTCGACGGTCAGAACATCAAGCAGGTTTGGTTCACCGGCGTCCACTCCGATGTCGGCGGAAGCTACCCAGAGGCTCAAAGCGGGTTGTCCAAGGTGACCCTGGAATGGATGCTGCACGAAGCCGCTGAAGCAAGACTGGAGATTGATCTGAACAAAGCCGCAATCGTGCTTGGGAGGGTGAAACCGGCGGAGCCCTGGATGCCAATGTATGTCCCTCCCGACGGAGACGCGAAAATGCATGATTCCCTGCACGGACCTTGGTGGATCTTGGAATTCCTGCCCCATCGTTTCGTCGATTTCCGCTCCGGCTCGCCCGTGGTGCGATGGAGAATCCCCTTGGGCGCTCCCCGGCATATTCCCAAGGGATCGACGATCTACCGACTTGCTCAAGCGCACGTGCCCGTTTGGGACGATACTTTCAAGATCGAGCCTGCGGTGACGTTCCCGCCTGCCCAGACCGCGTCGGCCTAAAGTGGAAGTTCATCTCATCGACGGCACTTACGAACTGTTCCGGCACTACTACGCATTGCCGTCGGCTCGCGATCAGGAGGGACGGGAAGTTGCCGCAGTGCGGGGTGTGCTCGGATCGATCCTTGGAATGACAAAGGCGGGTGTCACCCACGTCGCAGTGGCAACGGATCACGTCATCGAGTCGTTCCGAAATGACCTATGGCCCGGATACAAAACCGGCGATGGCATTCCTCCAGACCTGTGGTCCCAATTTCCGCTGCTTGAAGAAGCTTTGCTCGCTGCTGGTTTCGTTGTATGGCCTATGGTGGAATTCGAGGCCGATGATGCCCTTGCTTCCGGGTCGGTTCTGGCGGCGCGGGACCCACGTGTTGACCGCGTGATCATCTGCACACCGGACAAGGATCTTGCCCAATGCGTGCGTGGCGGGCGAGTAGTCCAGTTGAACCGGCGAACCCGTGCGACGATCGACAAGGGCGGGGTGATTCAGAAGTTCGGAGTCCCGCCCGAGTCGATCCCCGATTACCTGGCACTGGTAGGCGACGCGGCCGACGGTTATCCGGGGCTCCCCGGCTGGGGAACGAAATCGTCCTCGGCTGTCCTTGCGAAGTTCGGCCACATCGAATCCATCCCAGCGGATTCGCGCGATTGGCATGTGAGCGTAGGCAATGCCGGGGTCCTGGCAGCGACGCTCTCGCGCGAGCGCGATCAGGCTTTGCTGTTCCGGAGGCTGGCCACTCTCAGGACGGACATCGCGTTGTTTGACGACGTGGACCAGTTACGATGGAGAGGGTCGGCGCCCGGCTTTGACGCACTTGCCGCGCGGTTCGATGCGGTTCGCGCCAAACCATCCGGCTAAGGTAGGCATCGTCACCCTCGCTAGCTCTTGTTATTTCTGTTATTTATTGCCTATGAGGTGATCGTGGTGACGGTAGTGATTGTAGTGAAACTGTGCCCTGTGGGGGGCCATTTTCTAGCCCATGTCGGTTCCGGGCTAGCCTAGACTCTGCCCGCTTCTGGCACGCGTGGCCAATGAATGAAAAAGCCGGGTCGGAAACCGGGTACAGGAATTGCAGTCTGAATTTGATAGAATTCCGTTCCGGAGGAGACGGATTATGCGTAAGACCATGGTTGTTGCTGTCGCAGCCTTCCTCGCAGGCACCGGGGCGTGCCTCGCGCAACCGGCGGGCGTCACCCGCGACATGATCTCGCGGGCATTGCCTCTCGAAGGTGCGCCGAAGGCGGAGCCTGGACCATACCAGGTCACATCGGAACCTGCGTTCGGCTCACCCGGCCTTCAGGTTTATCGCCCGGCCGCGCTGGACGCATTTCCCAACAAGGACAGCTTGCCCGTGATGGTGTGGGGCAACGGCGGATGCGGGATTGACAGCAAGACGTTTGCGGGCTTTCTCGGCACCATCGTTTCGCACGGCTTCTTGGTGGTTAGCACGGTCCCCCAGGAAGGCGCTGCCCGGCGGCAGGAGACCGCCGATGACATGCGCGCCGCGATCGACTGGGCCGGGAACGAAAACGTACGGGCCGGCTCGCCTTTGAACGGCAAGATCGCCATGGTCAGAGTTGCGGCGATGGGTACCTCGTGCGGGGGATTTCTCTCGCTCACGCTCGGCGCGGATCCCCGCGTCAAAACCATTGGCGTCTTCAATTCCGGCGTGCAGACTCCACCTGCGGGGCAGGCGGACGGGAAAGCCGGGCGCGGCGGCGCGTCGACGCAGCCGACCGCGGACGCGCTCCCGAAAATACACGGGCCGGTGCTCCTGCTCAACGGCGGCGATGTCGACTTCCTTATGGGGGCGTCGGCGGCGACGTTCGAATTGATCGACCACGTGCCGGCGTTTTACGGCTCGCGCCACAACGGCGGACACAGCGCGACGTACTTTCATCCCGGCGGCGGCGAGTTTGCCAACGTCGCCTCAAACTGGCTCCTGTGGACGCTCAAAGGCGACAAGGAAGCCGGAAAGATGTTCATCGGCAAGGACTGTGGTCTCTGCACCAATTCGAACTGGGATGTGAAGTCGAAAGGGATTGACAAGTAAAGCCGCCAGTTCGCTCTGGCGGTTGTTTGCGGAAGCGGCGAGGCGCAGCAAGCGCTCTGTGCCGAGTGGTTTACAGGAGACCTCATGCGGACAGCCTTTTTGCTGGCGGCGGCCCTACAGTTCACCGGGAGCGGCGCCCTAATCCTTTTCGAGCAGCCGGTGATGCGTGCCCAGCAGCCGGCGGTTGTCGACTCGGCGGTCCTGAAGAACGCCGGTACGCCCGCCGATCCGTTCCCAGGCACATGGCTCACCTATGGAAAATCCCCGGGCGAGACGCGCTACAGCCCGCTGAAGCAGATCGACGCTTCGAACGTGAAGCGTCTCGGCCTGGAGTGGTCGTATGTGGTGGGCGCGGGCGGCTACAACCAGGAAGCGACGCCGCTGGTCTGGAACAACACGATCTACGGC
>JASHRP010000708.1 GCA_030037375.1 Bryobacteraceae bacterium
AATGGCAGTGGGAAAAAGTGGTAGAGCCGTATTGGATGCGTCAGGCGAAATTTGCCTCGGATCATGGAGTGAAGATCGCGATCGAGATGCATCCCGGATTCGTGGTGTATAGCCCTGAGACATTGCTGAGGCTGCGCACAATAGCCGGCAAAACGATCGGGTGCAATTATGATCCGAGCCACTTGTTCTGGCAGGGAATCGATCCGATCTCCGCGATTCGCGTCCTAGGCGATGCGATTTATCACGTTCACGCCAAGGACACCCAAATTTACGACCGAAATCTGCCTTTGACCGGCGTCCTGGACACCAAACCTTACACGGATGAGCGGAACCGCTCCTGGATCTTCCGCACCTGCGGCTATGGGCACGGCGAGGACTGGTGGCGCGAATTTGCCTCGACGCTGCGCATGTTCGGATACGATTCCGTGCTCTCGATCGAGCATGAGGATAGCCTGCTTTCGGCGGAGGAAGGATTAACGAAGGCGGCGGCATTCCTGAATGGAATCGTGATCAAGGAACCGGCAGGAGCAGCGTGGTGGGTATAAAGGCTGCGGTCGTTGGAAGCGGGTTCATGGGCCGCGTGCACGCCGAGGCACTGCGCAGACTCGGAAACATCGAAGTTGTCGAGGTGGTTGGACGTGACCCCGCAGCGTTTCATGCCGCGCTGAGCGATCGGTCCGTGACGGCGGTCCATATTTGTACGCCCAACGCCGCGCATTTCCCCATGGCGAAGATGGCGCTTGAGGCTGGTAAACACGTGCTGTGCGAGAAGCCTCTCGCGGTCTCGGTAGAGGAGGCAGTGGAGCTCGTGGAATTGGCTGTTTCGAAAAAGCTTCGGAACTGCACCTGCCACAATCTCCGCTACTATCCGATGGTCCAGCATATGCGTCGCATGCGGGAGGCGGGCGAACTCGGCGAGATACTGGTAGCGCAAGGAACCTACTCCCAGGACTGGCTGCTCTACGACACGGATTGGAACTGGCGAATCGAATCCGAAGCCGCCGGTCCGTCGCGCGCGATGGCCGATATTGGCTCGCATTGGTGCGACATGGCGGAACATATTTCGGGGCTGCGAATCACCCGGCTGTGCGCCGATCTTCAGATCTTTCACAAAACTCGCAAGCGCCCGAAGCGAGAAGTGGAGACATTCGCGGGAAAAACGCTCGCCCCGAGCGACTACGATGAGGTTCCGGTTTCGAGCGAAGATTTCGGCGCGGTGATGTTTCGCATGGGCGATCGAACGCGCGGAGCGTTCACGGCCAGTCAGGTCTCGGCGGGACGTAAGAATCGGCTGAGCATCGAGATCTATGGCAGCAAGAGCTCGGTGGCGTGGGACCAGGAGCGGCCGGATGAGCTGTGGATCGGCAACCGCAACACAAATAATCAGATCATCGTCAAGGACCCGTCCTTATTAAGGGATGGCGCGCGATCCTACGCGGACCTGCCCGGCGGGCACAGCGAAGGCTATGACGATACCTTCAAGCAAGTGTTCCGGCGGTTCTACAAATCGATCGAAGATCCGGCGGCCGCTAATCCAGCAATCGATCCGGAGTACCCGCAATTTGCCGACGGCTTGCGTCAACTGCAAATCCTAAGCGCTGAGCTGAACAGCAACCGGCTGCATGCCTGGGTTGACGTGGAAAGTTGACTTAGAAAGTTGAGGAAGTCCCGATGAGCGCAACCGCGATTGCCCAGACCACGGTTTACAACAAGACTCGGCTATATGTGGTGAGCAGCCTCGGTCTGTTTACCGCGGCGATCGCCAACGCGATCCGCACCAACACCGCGGCTGCCATGCAGAGCGCCTTTCTCGACCCGATCGACAAGGCGCATTCGGGCGAAATGATCGCGACGGTGCTGGGCGTCCCGTTTCTGGCCTTCGCGATTACTGTGGCCATCAGCAGCCCGTTGCTGGACGTGATCGGGATGGGATTGCTGCTTCCGCTTTCAGGAATCCTGATTCCCGCAGGGATGCTCATCATGGCCTTCGCGGGAAATCTGGCGTCAGGCGCCGGAACCTATCACGTGTTATGGCTGGGCGCCGCGATCGCAGGCGTGGGATGGGGATTCGCGGAAGGTGTCATGAACCCCTTAATCGCTTCCCTATATCCGGACGAGAAAACCGGAAAACTGAACGCCGCCCACGCGTGGTGGCCAGGAGGGTTGGTGATCGGAGGGCTGGCCGGGGTCGCGATGACGAACCTAGGACTGCCATGGCAGGCGAAGGTTGCGACGGTCGTGCTGCCTGGTTTGGGGATCACGGCTCTTTCCATCGGCGTGAAATTTCCTCCGACGGAGCGCAAGGCGGCGGGCGTTTCCGCGGGCGAGATGTTTCGCGAGCTGCTGAACCCGATGTTCTTTGTGCTCTTTTGTTCGATGTTCCTGACCGCAGCCGCGGAGCTTGCGCCGGGTTCTTGGGTAGATCTTGCCTTGAGCCGAACGGTGCACATGCCCGGCATCCTTCTGCTCGTTTATGTGAGCGGACTGATGTTTCTGATGCGGCACTTCGCGGGACCGCTCGTGCACCGGCTGTCTCCTATCGGGGTGTTGTGGTTCTCTTGCCTGCTCGCCTCGCTCGGTCTGGTCGCGTTGAGCTTCGCGAATTCGCCGGTCATGGGTTTGCTCGCCGCGACGGTTTGGGGTACCGGCGTGTGCTACATGTGGCCGACCATGTTGGCGACTGCGTCCGAACGGTTTCCGCGCGGCGGAGCGCTGCTCATGGGACTGATGGGCACAGCCGGAACATTGTCGATTCAATTTGTCCTGCCGCAGATGGGCGCGATTTTCGACCGCAAGAAAGTCGAGGCCGCTGGGGGCGAGGCGGCCTTCAATGCCCTCCAGCCCGGACCCGCGCTCGATCATGCGTTGGGAATCGCAGCGCAGGTTTCGTTTCGCGCAGTCGCGGCG
The DNA here is from genome assembly GCA_030037375.1 of Bryobacteraceae bacterium. GTDB lineage: Bacteria > Acidobacteriota > Terriglobia > Bryobacterales > Bryobacteraceae > Palsa-187. The sequence continues at coordinate 2,908 of JASHRP010000708.1, forward strand.
CTGCCGGCAATCCTGCTCATCGTCTTCGGAGCCATCTGGCTGTATGACCGCTCGAGGGGCGGATTCAAGGCTGCCAAGCTGCACTAAACGCAGGTCAGGCTAGCTTCGGCTAGAAGTACACTTGGGAAATGAAACACCTGCGAGGTGTATTGTTTGCCTTCGGCGTCGTGGCTTCGGCGCAAGCGCCCGGCGGCGCCTGGAAATTCGCAATTTCCGGCGACTCGCGCAACTGCGGCGATATCGTGATGCCCGCGATTGCCCAGGCCGTCCGGCAGAGTGGAGCCCAATTCTTCTGGCATCTCGGAGATTTCCGCGCGATCTATGCGTTCGATGAAGACATGGTGCCGCCAGTTGCGTTAGGCTTGCCGCCCAAGCCGATGGGCATCAGCGAATACCTTACCAACGCTTGGCCCGATTTCATCGCGCATCAGCTTGCGCCATTTGGGGATCTTCCGGTTTATCTCGCGCCCGGCAATCATGAGTTTATCGCGCCAATGACTCGCGTGGATTACCTCGCGCAGTTCGCCGACTGGCTCGATACTCCCATCTTGCGGGATCAGCGGCTGAAGGACGATCCGAAGGATCACAAGCTGCGTTTGTATTTTCACTGGGTCAAGGGAAATGTCGACTTTATTTCCCTCGATAACGCGTCGAACGATCAAATCGATGGCGCGCAGATGAATTGGATCAAGTCCTTGATTAGCCGGGACGAAACGTCGGACCAGATCCAGACCATCGTGATCGGGATGCATGAGGCTCTGCCCGGAAGTCTGGCGGATGGCCACAGCATGAGCGACTGGCCGCTGGGAGTGCAGACCGGCCGGCAGGTTTATGAGGCGCTGCTGCATGCCCGCGACGTGGCGCGCAAAAACGTGTACGTGTTCGCGAGCCACTCTCATTTCTACATGGAGGATATTTTCAACTCCGCTACCTGGAAAGGGGAGGTTCTGCCGGGATGGATCATCGGAACCGCTGGGGCGCAGCGGTACCGTCTGCCGCAGGATGTGACTCCCGGACCGAAGGCGATGACCAACGTGTATGGCTATGTGATTGCCACGGTGGCCGTGGGCGGCTCGATCACAACGACGTTTGAGAAGCTCTCGCTAGAGGATTTGACGAAGGCAAGTCCGGGCGTCCCCGCCGCGCTGGTGAAGTGGTGTTACGAGCGCAACACGCAAGCGGAATAGGCGGCTTCCGGCCGGCACTGGTGCCTTGGCAACGCCTAAACCAAGGGCAGCGAAAAGCGAAAACGGCGCGCGCAACTCGATCTCCCCGCGATCTCCCCGCGATTGACACCCTGCCGAACCCGGTGATAACCTGGACGCCGGGTTTTGTAAATGCCGTATTTTGTTATTGTTGCGGTTCCAAGACAGTGTAGTTTTTCAGTGACAACGTCGCCCTCGGCGACGAATTCTTTCCGGAGCTGATGCCATGGCTTACACGATAACTGTGAATGGCAAGAAGTCCACCGTGGACGTTCCTGCCGACATGCCCTTGTTATGGGTCTTAAGGGATGTGCTGAAACTCCACGGCACGAAGTTCGGCTGTGGAATCGGGCAATGCCGCGCCTGCACCGTTCAACTGAACGGCAAGGCCGTGCCGTCCTGCCAGACTCAAATTTCGGCGGTTGGGACCCAGGCGGTGACCACCATCGAAGGACTTTCGGCCGACGGTTCCCATCCGCTCCAGAGAGCCTGGGAAGAAGTCGACGTGCCCCAGTGCGGCTATTGCCAGGCTGGGCAGATCATGTCCGCCGCGGCTTTGCTGGCTTCCAAGCCCAAGCCCACCGATGAGGACATTAATAATGCGATGAACCCGAACCTGTGCCGTTGCGGCACCTACATCCGCATCCGCCAGGCGATTCATCTGGCTGCAACCATGGGCGCCGCACCGAAGTCGCAATCGGTTCGCACCGGCGGTTCGGCCCAATAAGGAGAGATGAACATGACTAAGAAGAATATCGATCGACGTTCATTCCTTCGTGTCACCGCTCTCGCCGGAGGCGGTGTCGCTTTCGGTCTCATCAGTAAAGATGCGCTTGCTCAGCAGGGCGGCCGCGGCGGCGGCCGAGGCGGAGCTGGCGGCGGCGGATTTGGCGGACCGGCCGCGCCTCCCAAAGTCGAAAACTACATCAAGATCGCGCCGGACGGCACGGTCACGATCATGGCCAAGAACCCCGAGGTCGGCCAGGGCGTTCGCACGATGCTCCCGATGCTGATCGCGGAGGAGTTGGACGTCGATTGGAAAGACGTCAAGATCGAGCAGACCGACGTCGATGTTCCTGGCGGGACGAAGTGGGCTGGCCAAATCGCCGGCGGCAGCACGGCGACGCCCCAGAACTGGCTCCCAATGCGCCAGGTCGGCGCGGCTGCGCGCATGATGCTGGTCAGCGCGGCGGCGATGCAGTGGAATGTTCCGGAATCCACTCTCACCACCGGCTCGGGCAAGGTTTGGGACAAGGCGAATAATCGCTCGATCGGCTACGGCCAGTTGGCGTCCAAGCTCGCGACGATGACGCCGCCCACCGCGGCGGAGATCGAGAAGCATTTCAAGGATCCGAAAGACTACAAAATCATCGGCAAGGCGACCGTCAATACCGACATCAAGGCGATCGTCACCGGCAAGCCCCAGTTCACCATCGACCAGGAAGTTCCCGGCATGCTCTATGCCGTGTACCAGAAGGGTCCGGTGATGGGCGCCAAGGTCTCCAAGTGGAACGAGGCCGAGATCAAGAAGATGCCCGGCATCAAGGACGCCTTCGTGATCGAGAAGGACCTCAAGGACCAGCAAGGGAATCGCGACATCCCGTTCATGGCCGGCGGTGTCACAGGTACGGGCGCGGACCTGCAAGAAGGTATCGCGATCGTCGCGGAGAATTCCTGGTGGTATGCTCAGGCCGCCCGCAAGAAGCTGCAAGTAACTTGGGACGAGGGTCCTTTTGCTTC
>JASHRP010000709.1 GCA_030037375.1 Bryobacteraceae bacterium
GGCTTCACACGGGCGCGGACCAGGTATCGCATGGCGCTTTTATTCTAACCGCTCCGCAGCTATTCTTCACCACCCGAGGATCCGCATCTTCTGCATGATGTCCATGCTGAACTGATCCATCCAGACTGGCTTTCTTCGAAGCGGTTGCGGCACGCAGGCGGCGAGCCGCGCCGATTGTTCCCGATCTAGCTTCGCCGGTGTCGTGTGGTAGTAATAGTCGGCCACGGCCGACGCGCCGTACACGCCGGGACCCCATTCGATTACGTTCAAATACAGCTCCAGAATCCGGCGCTTCCCGAGAATCCAATCGGCGACCGGCGCGAGCGTGTATTCGAACGCTTTCCGCACCGGGTCGCGATAAGTGGTGAAGAATAGGTTCTTCACCAGTTGCTGGGTGATGGTCGAAGCGCCGCGGCGAATCTTGCCGGTTTCCCGGCTCTCCTGCGCGACCTGCTGCACCTGTCCCCAGTCAATGCCGTGGTGTTTGTAGAAGTTGCCGTCTTCCGAAGCAATCACGGCGTGCTGAAGATCGGGCGAGATTTGATCGAGCGGAACGAATTTATAGCGCTTCCTATAAGGGCGTCCGGCGAGCTTCGCCTCAACTCGCCTCTGAATTTGGACTCCGGTCGTAACCGGATCGATGGACCGCAGCGCGATCAGGGACCCGATCCAGAAGACATACAGACCTGCGATCACGACCACCGCAAGCTTCAGGAGCCGGGAAATCAGGCGAGCGAACACTCTATGAGGTTAACCTCAGTGGCCAGAACATCCAAAAGGTGTTTGTCCAAAGGCTTTCCTGAAACAGGATCGACCCTCTGCAAACAGCCGCATTGGCCGAAGCCGAGCGACTCCGCGTAAGCGCATCCGGCGTGGACCGTTCTGGTGAGCGGCCCGGAAGGGCCGGGAAGGTGATATTCCGATACCGCACGCCTAAGATCGTTGGGCAATCCCCATTCGCCCAGAATCAGGCCGGATAATTCGGCATGATCCGCGCCGAAATGCTCGCGCTCACACTCCATCAGGTCCGTGGCATCCGCGCCGCTCGCGTACGCGGCGTCGAGAATCTCCGGATACTCCCGCGGGGCGCTCTGAAAAAGTGCGAGCTGTCCAATCGCGTGAAGCAAGCCGGCGGTGTAACCGAAATCGAGATCCAGCTCCTTCATGCCGGCGTGATCCGCCAGGAGAGCCGTCGCGATGCTGTGCCGCCACCACACTCGCATCCAGGGGCTCGTTTGGCGCGGCAGGCCTTGAGAGAGCGCCGCGGTGATCGCGATGCGACTGATGTTCCTCAAACCGAGCATTGCCAGTGCGTGAAGAACCGACTGAATATGAAACTCCCGCCCATACAGGCCGGAATTAGCGAGCCGCAAGACCTGTCCCGATAACACTGGGTCGAGAGAGAAGAGTTTGGCCACTTCTTTGAACGATACATGCTCATCCACGACCAAGACCATTAACTTGATTGCAACGGGCGAAAACGCCGGCAGCCGCTTCAGCAGATCGCGCGCCTGAATGGAGCTGATTGTCTCAGTCATGGTCTTAAGACAAAACGCTGACTCTCCTATATCGCAAAAAACGGGAGAAATTTGAGTACCAAAGCACGACCCTTAGAGACAGCTTGGCCTGTTTTCCGGGGACATTCTGTCCCATCGCCACCGGGAGCAAACTCATAAACCTCTAAAACGAAACCCCTAGCAACGCGGCGAGGCGATTGCTTCTTTGCGACTCGTCATGCTGCTCAAAACCGCTAAGCCGGCTTCCTTAATGCGGCGGCGGAAATCGTATCCCGCCAGCGGAGTCCGCGTCTCAGAGATTATCTCCGCGCTGTCCTACGCGCTGGACCTCACCGAAGGACGCCCGATGGGGCACTCCGTCCGGTCATGCCTGATCGGGATGCGCATCGCGGAGCAGATCGGGATGAGCGTTCACGAACGAGGCGAGCTCTTTTACGCTCTCTTGCTCAAGGACGCCGGATGCAGCAGCAACTCCTCGAAACTGTTTCACATCATCAGCGCCGACGAGATCCGCGCCAAGCGAGACGTGAAATTGACCGACTGGACCCGCGTGGGCTGGGAAAGCTTGCAGTACGCGCTGACGCACGTGGCTACCGGAGCTCCGTTCCTGGAACGCGTGGGCACTTTGGTGCGCGTTGCCGCGAAGCAGCAAACCGAATCCTGCGAGCTGGTAAAGATCCGCTGCGAGCGGGGCGCGACCATCGCGCGGCGGCTGGGCTTCTCCGAACCGATCGCGCAGGCGATTCACAGCCTGGACGAGCACTGGAACGGCGGCGGATATCCGGATGGCTTGCGCGGTACGGAAATTCCTCTGTATTCGCGCATCATGAATTTGTCGCAGACCCTGGAAGTGTTCCTGGTCAACCACGGCCGCGAGGCCGCGATCGCGGTCGCCGAAAAGCGCAATCGCCGCTGGTTCGATCCCGATCTCGTGAAGGCCGCGCAATCTCTTGCCAAGGACGGATCGCTGTGGATAGATCTCGACCGGGAGCAGGTAATCGACAAGGTCCTGTATCTCGAGCCGGAGCATACCCGTCTTCCAGCCGGCGAGGAAACCATCGAGAATATCTGCCAGGCTTTCGCCGAAATCATCGACGCCAAATCGCCGTTCACGTATCGCCATTCGAACGGCGTCGCCGATGCTGCCGTCGCCATTTCCCGTCAGCTCGCGTTGGATACGGAGGACGTCGTATTCATGCGGCGGGTCGCGCTGCTGCACGATGTGGGTAAGCTCGGCGTCTCCAACTCGATTCTTGAAAAACCCGCGAAGCTCGACGACCGGGAATGGGCGTCGGTAAAGCGGCATCCCTTCTATAGCTACGAAATCCTCCACAAGATCCCCGGCTTCGAGGATCTGAGCGAAGTCGCCGGCGCGCACCACGAGAAATTGGACGGCTCAGGGTACTACCGCGGCTGGGACGCGGAAAAGCTCTCGCTCGAAATGCGGATCATCGCCGTCGCGGACATTTACGACGCTTTGGCGGCGAAGCGGCCTTATCGCGACGCGATGCCGCTCGAAAAGGTTTTCGAAATCATGCGAAAAGACGCGCCCCAGGCCCTCGACGCCGGTTGCCTGGAAGCGCTGATCGCGCACCACGAAAGTGGGACTCCCACCAGTCAGGATCTGTTGGGACTATCGGCGGGCGTCGGTCAAAACAAAGTACAACTCACATCGGAGAAAAAGCATGTATCGCCCGTTCCCGTTCATTAGACTCTTGATGGCTGCCGGCCTAACCGCCGCAGGTATGCAGGCGCAGAATTTCTATTGGAATACCGCGAGCGCCAGTTCCATGGGCATGGGAGGAGTTTATCTCCCGTCGTCAGGCAGCGCGATCGACGCGATGTCCACGAATCCCGCCGGCCTTACGGCTTTGACGGGACGCACCGCGGACTTGAGCATCACCAGCATTTTCGCCACGGGATCTTTCAGTAATTCGGTGAACACGAACGCTCCGCTCAAGGACTCGCCGGGCGTAATCCCTTATGGCGCCTTCGGCATGCCGCTGGGCCATTCCGGATTCAGTATCGGCGTCGGGATCACGCCGGAGCTCATGTCGGTTTCGAACTGGAATTATGTGGACGCGCCCGGCGTCGCTGGGGCGAGCTACGGATTGCAGCAACAGAAATCCGCGATTCTGGCCGCTCGCGCCGCTGTCGGCGTGGCGTATTCGTTCAGCCGCAAGCTTGCACTGGGCGTGAGCGCGGGCGCGGTATACAACTCGAACACTCTCGACGCGCCGTATATCTTTCAGAGCAACCCGGCTCTGGCGGGACTGAAAACGCTGCTCGATCTTCATACAACCGGCGTAGGTTGGAACACCAGCGTCGGCATCATAGCGAATCCCAACGATCACGTTCAGTTTAATGTCGCCTGGAAATCCCGCACGGTGATCGACAGCACCGGCGACGCCTCCGGCAACATCGGAGTGCAATTGGCCGCGCTGGGTCTGGCGGCTCAGCCCACGTTCCATTATTCCGCCGCGGTTCAGAATGTTCTGCCTCAATCCGTGATCGCCGGCGCCAACTGGCGCGTGGACGGCCGCTGGGTCCTCGCGTTGCAGGGCGGTTGGGTGAACTGGAACAGCGCGTTTTCGAGTCTTCCCGTATCATTGACCAACGGCTCCAACCCGGACATCAATGGCTTACTCGGCTCAAACGCGATATCTGATCGCATCCCCGTTGAATGGAAGGATCAGTATTCGATTCGCGGCGGCGTGGAGTACCGCTTGACGGAAAGCATTTCCCTGCGCGGCGGCTATGGATTCTCCAACAATCCGGTGCCTTCCTCGACGCTTTCGCCGCTCACTGCGGCGATTATGACGAACCAGGTTTCCACCGGCATCGGATATCGCCGCGGGATTTGGAGAATGAGCTTGGCGTACGGCATCGACCCGTCGAATTCCGAGCAGGTGGGCCGCAGCGCGCTGCTCAATGGTGAATACAGCAATAGCTCCGTGCGGATCAGCACTCAGTCGCTGGCGTTGAATACTTCGTGGGTGTTCTGAGGGACTCCGGGGTTGCGGATTACTCGACCTAATCGAAATTCCCGCGCTCATCGAGGACTACCGGCGGGACCCTCCCAGTTGGAATAGCGAGACGATAGCGGGCGTGCCGGCGCTCGCCCTCGCGAAGCAACGCGCCCTTTTCCACCAAATCCGCTAAGTTGCGCGTCGCTGTTGCGGGGGATGCGCCGGTGATCGTCGCGTAATTTCCAGCGCTCAGGCCGCCCCTGAAGCCGTCTGGACCTTCACGCAAGATGCGCAATAGCGCCCTTTCCTGGCGGGAATTCAGCTGCCCTCGGAGTCGATCGAGCAGTCGGGTTTTTTCGAGCAGAAACTCGACATGGGCTGTGGTGCTCCTTTGGGCCTCGATGACGATGCCGGCGAACCACGACAGCCAGGTTGTGATTTCGTTGCTCTTGTTCGCGGCTTCCAGCGCGGCGTAATACGCTTTGCGCCGCAGCAGGATCGTCGCCGCCAATGCAGCGAGCGTCGGCTGTCCGAGCCCCTGCGCCAGCGCTTTCTCGGCGACTGCACGGCCAATGCGCCCGTTTCCGTCCTCGAAGGGATGAATGGACTCGAAATGAAGGTGCGCAATTCCGGCCCTCGTTAGCGCAGGCAATGGATCGTTGGCTGAGGGCGCAGTGCGATTGAACCAGTCGAAAAACCGATCCATCTCCTCCATTACGTTTGTTGAGGGTGGCGCTTCGAAATGAAGTCTTGGTTCGTGGATGGGACCGGAGACGATCTCCATCGGCTCATCGCCGCTGCGATAACGGCCGATCTCCCGAAGGCCACTCCGCTTCCCAAAGAGCATGCGGTGCCATGCAAAGAGCGTTGCATCGGAGAGCGGTTCTGCGAACGAACGATACAGATCCACGATCATTTCCGAGATTCCTTCTTCGGCAGGCGCAATTCGCCGCTTGTCGGCCGCAAGGCCGAGTTGCCTGCGGATCGAAGACTGCACACTTGCCCGGTCCAGAATCTCCCCTTCGATTTCCGAGGTGGTGATCGCCTCTGTGCTGATCGCCTCGGCCGCGAGTCGTTCCTGGTCAGCTTGCGGGAGATGCTTGAGCGTCCCGGCGAACCGGCCTGCGCCCATCAGAAAGCGATCTTCCGCTTTACGCAGGCGGTTTTTCGTCCCACTTGAAGTTG
>JASHRP010000079.1 GCA_030037375.1 Bryobacteraceae bacterium
CACCCAAGCTCGCTCAAGGCTTCCGCGAAGCCCGCATCGGAGCCAAAAGCCTCCAACTCGACGAAGCGTTTGTTGGCTTTGCGCTCTTCTTCCAGATTCGAAGTGTGCACGATGCGGCCGTGCCTTAGGATCAAGACCTCCTCGCAGGTCTCTTCGACGTCGCGCAGCAAGTGCGAGCAGATCAGCAGGTGCATCTCGCCCGCCTCACGCATTTCCTTAATCAAGCGAATCATGCGCGCCCGCGCGGGAGGATCGAGGCCGTTGGTCGGCTCATCGAGAATCACCAGCCGCGGGCCATGGACGATCGCTTGCGCGAGCTTCGCCAGTTGCTTCATGCCGAGCGAATAGGTTCCGAGCAGACGGTAGCGGGCCTCGCCCAATCCGACGTAGAACAGCGTTTCATGCGCGCGCTCGAGCGCGGCTTCGCGAGGCAAGCCTGAGAGCTCGCCCATCATCCGCACGAACGCAACCGCAGTCATGTTGGCGATGAAGGAGTCGTTCTCCGGCATGTAGCCGATTAACGAGCGGATCGGTTTGGCATCGCGGCGGATATCGTGGCCGAAGACGCGCGCGGTTCCGTCGCTGGGCCGCACGAACCCGACCAGAGTCTGAATCAGCGTCGATTTTCCCGCGCCGTTCGGCCCTAGCAGACCGATCGTCCGTCCTGAAAGGGAAACGCGAAGGTCTTTGAGGATGTCGCGCTTGCCGAAGCGCACGCCCAAGCCATCCAGCTCGACAACGGGGTTCATGATTGTGGGCCTAACCCTGTGGTACGTTTCGGGTTAACAAAGAGTTCAATGTGCGCATAGGCCACGACATCTAGAGGTCTAGAACAAAATACCACAACATGAAGTGGCATATGCACTTTACTTTCGTCCCTGTTCGGTTTAGGATAAATACACTCCCCCTAGAGAACGTCCTACAGGAAGGGGACTGCGCTTGCTCAAATTACGTCGCGTCGATATCCAGGGCTTTAAATCATTTTACGACCGGACCGAGATGCGATTCCAAGGCTCCGGTGTGGCGGCGATCGTCGGCCCGAACGGCTGCGGGAAATCCAACATCAGCGACGCGATCAGTTGGGTTTTGGGCGAGCAGAGCGCGAAGAGCCTGCGCGGAACCCGGATGGAAGACGTGATCTTCGCGGGCACGCGGGAGCGCAAGCCCTTGGGCCTTGCGCAAGTCACGTTGACGATGGTGGATCCCTCGGCGGCGAAATCCCCGGCTGTGAATGGAAATGGCCAAGGGAATGGCAATGGCAATGGTCACGGCAACGGTAACGGCCACCACCCGCATCACCCGGAAGAAATCACCATCACGCGACGACTGTACCGTTCGGGTGAAAGCGATTATCTGATCAATGGCCACGTCGCGCGCTTGCGCGATATTCAGGACCTGTTTAGCGGCACCGGGTTGGGCCCGGAGAGCTACGCGATTATCGAGCAGGGGCGCATCGGCCAGATTCTCTCGAACAAGCCGGCGGACCGGCGGGCGGTGATCGAAGAAGCGGCCGGCATCGGCAAATTCAAAACCAAGAAGCGGCTGGCGGAGGCGAAGCTCGAAAGCGCGCGGCAGAACCTTTCGCGCGTATTCGACATTCTGGAAGAAGTCAGCCGTCAGGTGAATTCGCTCAAGCGGCAGGCGTCCAAAGCGCGGCGTTACGAAGAGCTGCGGACGGAGATGATCGCGCATCTGCGGCAAGCCGTGGCGGGGCGCTTTCAACTGCTGGAGCGCGAGGCTTCGAAATTGGCGCTGGATTTGAATCAGGCGCAGACGGCTTTTCAGGAATGTTCCTCGCAAGTCGAGGCGCAAGAGCGGGAACACACCGGAACTCAGGAGACCTGTTATCGCACGGAAGCCGAGCTGACTTCCGCTCGCGGACGAGTGGCGGAATTAAACCTGGAATCGGAGCGCACGCGCGGACGCTTGGAGCTGCAAGCGAAGCAAATCGCGTCGATGGAAGACCGCTTGGCAAGGGGCGAAACCGAGACGCAAGAGTTGGAAGCTCGCCAGCAGCGTGAGCAAGAAGAACGGGATTCGCACGCGCAAACGATCGTACAGCTCGAAGCCGAGGCGGTCACCGTGCGCGAGCAGTTGCAAGCCAAGACCGCGGAGCGCGACGGCCTTCAGCAGGATCTTCGCCAGCGGGAGCAGGGGATTGAGGCCGCGCGGCAGCAGGTATTGAGGCTGCTGGGCGAAGCGTCCACGTTGCGTAATCAGTTGGCGCAAATCGACGAATATCTTGCAGCGACCGAGCGCGATTCGGCGCGGTCGCGCAGGGAAGAGGAAGGCGCGTCGTCCGACATGGCGCGGCTGGAGCAATTGAAGGCGGATCTTTCCGCCAAGCTCAGCGCGCGGCAGATGGAGATCCAATCGCTGGCGGATCAGCGTCGCGGTGTTGAAGAGGAGTTGAAGGAGCGGCAGTCGCGGCTGGCGGCGTCGCGGACGAAGCGCGAAGAGGTTCGCGGAGTTCTATCGCGGCAGCGGGCGCGTAAGGATTCGCTCGAAGAGATTCTCTCCCATCGCGCGTACACGACCGAAGCCGTGAAGCGATTGTTCACCGCGATCGAGCACGGTGAAATCTCCGGGTTCAAACCCTCCGGCGTGCTGGCGGATTTCGTGGAAGTGACCGACTCCGCGTGGGAGAAAGCTTGCGAAACGTTTCTGCACGACGAGCTTGAATACGTCGTGGTCCACGATTGGAACGACGCGGAGCGCGGCGTCGAGTTGATGCGGGCGGAATCGGATGGCCGCGCGACGTTCCTGGTTCATCCTGACGCGGACGGCAGCGCTTCTGCGATTTCCGAATCCCCCGTTGTCGATCCGGCAATTGCGGGACGTTTGCGCGACACGGTTCGGCTGACCAACGGGCTGGCGGCGTCGCCCGAAACGCTGATCCCGCGGCTGTCTCATTGCTTCCTGGTGGCGGATCGGGCCGATGCGCGGCGGTTATCGGTGCAGTATCCGGATTCTTATTTCCTGCTGCCGGACGGAGTCAGCTACCACAGCTACGCGGTGAACGGCGGCCGCAAGAGCTCGGGAGGTCCGCTGGCGCTGAAGCGAGAGCTGCGCGAGTTGAGCGCGGCGGTCGAGCAGCGCCAGACCGAGATGGACGCTTTGACCGGCGAGATCGACGATCTCGAACGCGGAGCGGCGGCATTGGCCGAGGAACTGGAGCGGATTCGTCATCAGCAGCAGAGCCAGGAGAAAGACGCGCTGGCGCTGGATCATGAGCAGCGCAAGCTGGCGGAGGAGTTCGCGCGCGCGGGCTCGCGCCTTTCGACGGCACGCCTCGAACTCGACAGGTTGGGAAGAGAAGATCAGCGCGCTCGCGCTCAGCGGGAACAGAATCAGGCGCTGGTTGCGGACAAGGAGCAGGCTCGCTTCGATCAGGAGAAGGCGTTGGAGGAGGCTCGCGGAGAATTGGCGCGGTTGCAGGCGCACACGCACGCAATCGGCGAAGAGCACGCCGCCCTTCGCGCGGATCTGGCGGGACGGGAAGAACGGCAGCGTTCTGAACGGTCGGCTGTCCAACGTTTAGAGGCCCAGGTTCAGCAACTCGGCGCGCGCCGAGCGTATTTGGCGCGTGAGCTGGAGCGAATCGGCGTTGAACGCGCGCGCCTGCTGGCCGACAATATCGAGCTCGATCAACGCGCCGCGCGGCTGGTGGAAGAGACCGGCGTCGCGGTTGCCGATGTAGAGAGGCTGGCCGCGGAAGCTGCGAACGGACGCGCCGCGCTGGCGGCGATTGAGGAATCGCTGAAGGCTCTGCGCGTCGAATCGCAAGCTATGCAGGAGCGCCGCGCCGCTATCGAGCTCGACTTGGTCAAGAAGCAGAGCGATCTCAAACATCTGGACGACACCAGCCGCAAGGAGCTGGGCGTTGCCGCTCAAGAAGCTTCCGCGCAGGAGGATGGTTCGGCGGAATCGGTCACGCTCGATGAAGCGGGCGTTGCCGAAGCGGAAGCGCGCTACGGCGAGGTTCGCGAGCGCATCGAGGCTCTCGGGCCAGTAAATCCGCAGGCGCTCGAAGAGTTTCAGGAGGCGCAGCAGCGCTACGAGTTCCTCAACACGCAGCGTCAGGATCTTCTCGATTCGATCAAAGACACCGAGAGCGCGATTCACGAGCTGGATGCCGAATCGCGGCGCCGCTTCAAAGAAGCCTTCGAAGCCGTCAACGACCATTTCCGCGCGATGTTCCGCGTGCTGTTCGGCGGCGGGCAGGGCGAGATGCGGCTGACCGACGAAACGAACCTGGCGGAAAGCGGAATCGATATCCTCGCATCGCCGCCGGGAAAGAAGCTGCAAAGCGTCGCGTTGCTCTCGGGCGGCGAAAAATCGCTAACCGCGATGGCGCTGCTGATGGCAATTTTCCGCTACACGCCGAGCCCGTTCTGCATCCTCGATGAGGTCGATGCGCCGCTCGATGAGCCGAACATCCAAAGGCTGACGCGTTTGATCAAGGAGATGTCGCAGGAGACGCAGTTCATC
>JASHRP010000710.1 GCA_030037375.1 Bryobacteraceae bacterium
TGCGGACTGGATGGTCTAATAGGCCATGAAGAGCGTCCCAGCACCCATTTCCCTTGCCGGCTCCCAACTCGGCGAAACGCGTCATGTATGCGCCTTTTTCAACAACGACGAGGAAGAATATCGCGTGCTGCTCCCGTTCATAAGGGAGGGGTTGAAATCTGGCGACAAAGCCGTTCACGTCCTTAACCCCGAGCAACGCCGGGACCATCTGCAACGCCTGGCTGCCGCGGGCATCGACCCGGCGGCAGCGCAGCAGAGTGGGCAACTGGAGCTTAAGACCAACACCGAAGTCTACCTTCCGGATGGCCGCTTCGATCAGGATCGGATGATCGAGGTGTTCGAGAGCCTGGCCAGCGGAAATGCCCCGGGATTTCCTCTGAGCCGCATTTGTTGCCGCATGGACTGGGCGGTTGAAGATCGATCTCATGTCGACGACGTGATTGAGTTCGAGTCGCGCGTAAACGACGTATGGCGCCGTCATGACGACGCGGTCATCTGCACTTACCATCTTGGGCAGTTTGGAGGCGACGCGGTGATCGACATCATGCGTACGCATCCGATGGTCATTGTTGGGGGCATCCTTCAGCACAATCCGTTCTATGTGCCGCCGGAGGAATTCCTGCGAGAGTTTCGCCAACGTCGGGCGGCTCGCGGCAGCTCACCCGCGACTGCCTGAGCCATGCTTGAGCAACCCGGAGATGTCTCCGAGGAGATCAAGTCCCTTCGGCGTTGCATTAACGATCTGGTCAGTCTTCTCGGCCTTCCCGCCATGTGGAGCGGAGGCGAATCGTCCCAGATTATTCTTACCCTGCTCGACGCGCTTCAGCGCATGCTCCAGCTCGATCTCGTCTATGTACGATTGAAGGATCCTGGCGGTGATGCGCCCATCGAGATGGTTCGATTCGGTCGATCGCAAAAGCGGCAGTCCCAGCCGCACGAGATCGGCGAGGCGCTCAAACACTGGTTGGAGGCTGATCCTCAGAAACAGGCTCCCTTGATACGCAACCCAATTGGAGACGGAGATCTTTCGATTGTTCCAATGGGACTTGGGCTACACGGTGAAATCGGCGTGCTTGTCGCAGGATCGGAGCGAGCCGATTTCCCGCGGCAAACCGAGAGACTGATCCTGAACGTAGCCGCGAATCAGGCGTCCATCGGGCTGCAGGAGGCGCGGCGCCTAAGCGAACAGAAGCGGGTGGCGAGCGAGCTTGACCGGCGCGTCGCGCAACGAACTTCGGAACTCGCCGCAGCGAACGTTGAGCTGCGAGCAGAGATCGCGGAGCGAAAGGCCATCGAGAAGCGTCTGCTGGAGAGCGAGGCTCTCCTTAAAAACTCGGAAACCAAACTGCGGCAAGTGATCGACGCCCTCCCTACACTGGCCTGGTGCAATATGCCGGATGGCCCGAACGAGTTTCTCAACAAGGGATGGCACGAGTACACCGGACTCTCGCCGGAGGAATCGCACGGTTGGGGTTGGCAAGTCGCATTTCATCCTGACGACCTGCCGCCGTTGCTGAAACGTTGGCAAGAGCTGTTGGTCTCCGGAGAGCCAGGTGAAATAGAGGCACGCCTTCGCCGCTACGACGGGGTATTTCGCTGGTTTCTCATCCGTGTCTCGCCATATCGGGATGAAACCGGAAAGATTGCTCGATGGTATGGCACAAGCACGGACATCGACGATCGCAAGCGAGCCGAAGACGGGCTAAGACGGAGCGAAGCGAGACACCGCGTTGTGGTCGAGACGGCCAGCGATGCGGTCGTCAGTATCCATGGAAGCGGTGGAATCATCTCCGCGAACGCTGCAACCAAGGGCGTCTTCGGCTATGAGCCATCGGAGCTGATCGGACAACCGTTAACGATACTGATGCCGGAATACTTGCGGGATTTGCACCAGGCAGGCTTCAAGCGTTACCTGGCGACCAGCCATCGGCACATCGACTGGCAAGGCGTGGAATTGACCGGCCTTCGCAAGAATGGAGAAGAGTTTCCCGTTGAGATTTCGTTCGGGGAATTCTCCGACGACGGTCATCAGGTGTTTACGGGCTTCATCCGCGACATCAGTAAACGGAAGCAGGCTGAGGAAGCTCTCCGTGCCCGCGAACGCGATCTTAGTTTAATCATTGAGACGATCCCGGGCCTGGTTTGGTGCGCGGCTCCGGACGGCGAACTCAACTATTTGAATCGACGAATACTGGACTACACCGGCACAAGCTCCGACGCTTGGGCGGGGCTCGGTTGGAAGAACCTTCTCCACCCGGACGATCGAGAGCCGACGGCGCGCCAGTGGTCGCGCGCTGTCGCGACCGGGCAGCCGTATCAAATCCAATGCCGGCTCCGCCGGTCCGACGGGGTTCATCGATGGTTTCAGGCGCTCGGACAACCGGCGCGCGACGACCAAGGCGTCATAAATCGCTGGTATGGCTTGCTGATCGATATTGACGACCGGAAGAATGCGGAAGAAAATCTGCGGAATGCCCAGGCTCGGCTTATGCGAGCGACTCAGGCCGCCACAATTGCTGAGTTGTCCGCATCCATTGCGCACGAAATCAACCAGCCTCTGGCTGCCGTGGTGGCGAGCGGCCACGCCTGTCTGCGATTCCTTGCGGCCCAGCCGGCGAACCTCGCCGATGCTCGCGAGGCCGCTGAGAGTATTGTTCGCGACGGCAAGGATATTGGCGAAATAGTGCGGCGCATTCGTGCATTATTTAAACGGACAACCCTCGATAAATTTCCGGTTAATGTGAACGATATCATCGGCGAGGTCCTGCGCCTATTAGACGGTGAGATTACCAAGCGGCGTGTTTCGGTGGAGACCGATCTCTGGAAAGACGCCCCGCTTGTTTCAGTCGACCGCGTGCAGTTGCAGCAATTAATCCTCAACCTGCTGATGAATGGGATGGAAGCGATGGATCCTGTTCATGATCGTCCTCGCAAACTGTGGATTCGATCGAGACCTGAGAGCCCCGCGCGGATGCTGATAGAAGTGAGGGATTACGGAGTCGGCCTGAAAGATCATCCCGACAAACTATTTGAGGCATTCTTCACCACCAAGGAAAACGGCATGGGTATGGGCTTGGCCATCTGCCGTTCCATTGTGGAGGCGCACAACGGACGGCTTTGGGCCGTATCTCAGGAGGGTGCTGGAGCGGCATTCTGCTTTACCCTGCCCGTCGAGGCGAGCGCTGCGCCATGAATCCGGACAGCCCGATTGTTTTCGTTGTGGACGACGATCATCGGATTCGCGAGGCCCTATCTCGTCTGATTTCGTCGGCGGAGATTGCCGTGATCACCTTTGCTTCGGCCGCGGAGTTCCTGGAGTATGAGAAGCCCGATGCACCCGCCTGTCTAGTGCTTGATCTTCAACTTCCAGGACTCAGCGGCCTCGAACTGCAGCAGCAGCTCGCGGATGGAGATGCGCCCCCGATCGTTTTCATCACCGGCCATGGCGATATTCCCTCCACCGTGCGCGCGATGAAAGCGGGAGCGGTTGAATTTCTATCGAAGCCTTTTGGCGATGACGAACTTCTGCGGGCAATCGACGCCGCGATCGCCCTCGATCGGACCGCGCGCCAGCAGCGGTCTGAAATCACAGAATTGCGCGAGCGCTATGCTCACCTTACAGCCCGCGAGCGGGACGTTCTGCCCTTTGTAGTCGCCGGTTTCGCCAATAAGCAGGCGGCTGACGGCCTGGGAATCGCGGAGAACACGATCGCGGTGCATCGTGGGCAAATCATGCGCAAAATGCGTTCGCGATCGCTTGCTGAGCTGGTTAGAATGGCCGACAAGCTCGGAATCTCTCCCGCCGATCCACCGAAATAGCAGGCCCCAAGTAAAGGAAGTTGGAATAGACGCCCGGCGGTTCCGCGGGTACTATCGAAAACAAGGATGGTTGATCCGATAGGAAAGTGACGGAACCGGTGGTGATTGGAGTGGACGACGATGCGCGAGTCCGCGAGTCCATTACCCGTTTAGCGAGATCGGCCGGCTACGACCCCCTGATGTTTTCATCGGCGGAGGCCGTCCTGGAGTCGGGAGCGCTGAAGCGGGCCGACTGTCTGATTACCGATGTCCGTATGCCGGGGATGGATGGCCTGGAACTACAGAGGCGTGCAAAAGCCGAGAGTCCCAGCTTGCCTGTCATCTTTATATCCGGCAACGTGGATGATGAAGTTCGGCATCGCGCCCTCCGTGAAGGCGCTGTCGACTTTCTGTACAAACCGTTCGATGGCGAGGATCTCTTGCGCGCCATCGGCAAGGCCCTCGGGCACGATTACAAGAGTTGACAACGGTGGCGTAATCCCTTCGACCCCGTAGTCCCGGGTTCGTCGCCAAGTCCGAAAGACAGCAACGACGGAAAGGGAGAAGGGATAATGTCTTGCAAATCAGTTCTCATATCCACATTCGAAGACAAGATCATCGGCCGAAGTGCTGCATTCGAACATGTGCTGAATCAAGTTCGCATTATCGCGGCGAGCGACTCGGTGACGCTGATTCAGGGCGAAACGGGTACCGGCAAGGAATTGATCGCACAAGCGATTCATGAAGCCAGCCCTCGGCGCCAGAATCGTTTCGTGGCTCTTAACTGCTCGGCGATTCCGGGAACGTTACTGGAAAGTGAGCTCTTCGGCCACGAACGGGGCGCATTCACCGGCGCAGTCGCGCAAACCAAGGGCCGCTTTCAGCAAGCGGACCACGGCACACTGTTTCTTGACGAAATCGGCGACCTGCCGCTGGAGTTGCAGCCCAAACTTCTGCGGGCTTTACAGGAAATGGAATTCGAACGCCTCGGTGGAAGTCAGACGATTCATGTGAATGTGCGCGTGGTCGCGGCGACAAACCAGGATCTCGAGCAACTGGTGAACAAGAAGCTGTTTCGGGCGGACTTGTTCTATCGGTTGAACGTAATTCCAATCCGCCTGCCTCCGCTGCGTGAGCGCGTTCAGGACATCCCGCTGCTGACGGAGTTCTTCGTGGCAAAATTTGGTGCCAGCCTCAACAAGCCTATCGATTCGATTCCCGATGAAGTGATGGCGGTCCTTAAAGCACACGACTGGCCAGGCAATATTCGCGAACTCCAGAATTTCATCGAGCGCGCGGTGCTCTTTTCGCCCGGGCCAGTACTGCGTCTGCCGCTGGGCCTTAATCAGACCGTGACCCAGACGGTGAGGCAGATTTCTGAGAGCGCTTCACGCACGCTTGCCGATGCCGATCGGCACCATATTCTCGAGGTCCTGGAGCAAACCGGTTGGATGATTGGAGGCAGAAATGGCGCCGCCGAGAGGCTTGGATTGCCGCGCACGACTCTGATCTACAAGATGCGCAAGCTGGGAATCGAAGCACGCCGGCGCCAGAGCGTGCGCCCCATTCGGCGGTTGGCGGATGAACGGTGTCATGCCTCCGCGAACTATTGAGCGGACGTCACATATCCGGATGCCGCCTAAAAGACTGCTTGTCCGAGAGTGGGGGAGACATGACGAAAAGCTTCCGGCCGTTCAGATTGTCAGCAATATTGGCGGCGTTCATTTCGGTCAGCGCACGGTCGCAAACTCAGCTCGCGACAGTTTCCGGCATTATCACTGACCCAAGCGGCGCGGTTGTCCCCAGCGTCAGCGTTACCATTTCGAGCCAGGGTACTGGATTGAAGCGAAGCGCTCTTACGGACACGGCCGGCGAGTATCGTTTCGCCGGCTTGCCCATTGGAAACTATTCTCTTCGCCTGGAGAAAACAGGATTCCAATCGCAAGTTCGCGATCGATTGGAGCTCACTTCCGCAGCCGAAGTAACGATAAACTCGCAACTCGCGATCGGCGACCTTTCACAAGAAACGACGGTCAGCGCGAACGCCGCCGCCATTGACAGCACGACGTCAACTGTCAACGGCTTGGTTCCAGAGCAGAGCCTGGCGGACCTGCCCCTCGACAATCGCGATCTTTTTAGCGCGGTTACACTGGAGCCTGGAGTCGCTCCTAATCCCAGCAGTGCTCCTTCCTTGCTTTCGAGCGGTAAGTCCGGGCAAGTAGCAATCGATGGGATACGTCCGAGCATGACGAACGTTCTCATCGACGGTATGGATGCCACGGATCCGGTCTTCGGCTATTCGCCCGCGGGCGCTTCCGGGTTTTTTCTCGGCCTGAATGAACTGGCGGAGGTGAATGTTTTGACCCAAACGTTCAACGCCGAGTACGGCGGGCACGGCGGAGCCGTCATCGAGATGATCACCAAGTCAGGCGCAAACCAGTTTCACGGATCTTTGTGGGAACTGCATCGGGATGTGTCCATGGACGCGAAGAACTACTTCGATTTGCCGAACAATCCGATCCCGCCATTCGTCCGCAATCAGTTCGGCGCAGGACTCGGGGGGCCGCTGAAGCGTGACCGCACGTTCTTCTTTGTCGACTATGAGGGGTTTCGTGAAGTACAGGCATCCACCGCAATTGCCACGGTGCCCGATGCCCTTGCCCATCAAGGGCTGCTGCCATCCGCCGCTAATCCTTCAGCCTGCACGAATGCTACTCCCGGGGGATGCGTCGCCATACCGATGAACCCTCTGATCCAACCGTTCCTCAATCTGGTGCCTGCTTCAAACGGTCCGGCCAATGGGGATGGCACCGGCGAACTGATCACCGCGAACAAGGGCAACACCCGCGAAGACCACGGCATGGTTCGCATCGATCACAACTTTTCGAACACGCATTCGCTGTTCGCGGGCTACACCATCGATGATAGTTTCGCTCTGGTTCCCTACGTCGGAACGCCGCCGGGAACTTACGCGCCAGGATTTCCGGCCTTTCATTTGGCGCGGAATCAGTATGGAACCATTCAAGACCGCAAGACATTCGGGCACGACTGGATCAATGAGTTGCGCGGCGGCATCAACCGGACAACGGGATCTTCCTCGATCGATAACACCCACCCGGGTCTGTCTACTTCTTTGCTTCCCGGCCAGCCGCTCGGAATGATCGATGTCACGGGTTTGAGTCTTATCGGCAACAGCCCGGAGTCTCCTTTGGGCGATTTTTCGACCGTTTATCAGGTACAGGAACAAATCTCGCGCACCATGGGCCGTCACACTCTGAAATTCGGGGTGGAATTCCGAAGGATCCAAACTAACGGGCCGCTGGATTTCGCCGTCAACGGAGTGTATAGCTTTGAAGACCTGACGCCCTTCGGATTACCGGCATCCAGCAACAACCCTGCTCTCGAATTCTTCCTTGAAGGTGTGCCGTTGTCCTACGTCGGGGTCAACCCCTCCAACGCCAATTCCGATCGCGGATACCATGAGAGCTTTGCTTCCGGTTTCGTGCAGGACTTCGTGCGCGTGAACAGCCGGTTAGTCGTGAATGCCGGACTGCGCTACGATTTTTACTCCAATCCGACCGAGGTATTCGGGCGCGAATCCGCTTTTCCAAACCCGGCGACGGATTCCGCGCCAGTCGTCGGCAAACTGTTTGCCTCGACACCGCTGGATCTTTGGTCACCCCAGGCAGGCCTGGCATGGAACGTCTTCGGCAACGGCAAGACTGTGGTGCGAAGCGGATTTGGCATCTATCGCGACCAACTCCCGGCACTCATCTTCGGCGACGAGCGGTTTCTTCCGCCTTTCTTCGGTTTGGAGGAATTCGTGTTCCCGCAGTTTCTAAATCCAAAGAATGCAG